>CALBBA010000259.1 GCA_937926755.1 uncultured Collinsella sp. | reverse complement strand
GACGGACGCCATAGCCTTAAAGTTGTAGGGCATCATCATCTTCTTGAGCAGCGGGCTCACCAAGCCCGGCACCTTCTGATACTGCATGACGATGTTGTAGGCCGTCTGGATACCCACCGTATCGAATACGCGGAACGGGCCCTCGGGAGCGCCGGTGCCACGCGTCCATGCGAGGTCAATGCTCTTGGGGTCGCTCACGCCCGAGACGTACAGGTCAAGACCCGAAAGCAACCACGGTACCAGCATGGAGTTGAGCAGGTAGCCGTTCTTTTCCTTGTTGACGGGCAGGGCAAGCATGCGGATGTCGTTGGCGAAGTCGACGAGCTCGTCGAAGTAGCGCTTGTCGGTTTGGTCCTGTGCCATGACCTCGGTCATGTTGTTCTTCCAGATAGAGTTGGCAAAGTGCAGCGACAGGTACTTCTCGGGACGGCCGGTGTACTTGGCAAAGGTGCTCGGCAGCAGCGTGGATGAGTTGGTCACGATGACGGTCTTTTGCGGCAGAACCGGGGCGAGCTTCTTGTAGAAGTCGATCTTTGCCTGGGTGTCCTCGGCCATAGACTCGATGACCAGGTCGGCGTCGGCCACGGCCTTGGCAAGATCGAGCTCCAGCTTGAGTGTGGAGTAGGCACGCTCGACGGCGGCGAGCGCCGCTTCCTTGTCGAAGGGCTGGGTGCCATCGGCGATACCGGCGCACCACTCGCCCGTACCGTCCGCCATGCCCTCGATTGCCGCAATGTACTCCTTGCGCACGCGATCGATCTTGGGCTGGGTGCGGCCGATGCTGCCCTCGCTGCGCAGCCAAATCGTTACATCAAAGCCGCAGTAGGCAGCCTGAAAGGCAATCTGGCTTCCCAACACGCCGCCGCCGGCAACACAAACGGTCTTGTAGCTCATGGAACGGTCCTCTCTTACGTAATTCCATAGATGTGTATTTATTCAACCGTAAGGATGACGCGCGCTGGGGGTGGGTTCTATAAACGGGCGGTATTTCGCGGCAAACGGCTACATATGTTCATTATCTCAGGGTTCCGAGGACAGTTTTTGGTGCCACCGAGACGTCGTTTTTGGAAGTATGCGGCAAATTCCGGAACTCTTGAGCACATCCTGGTTTTTCGCCAATAAAACCGCAGGTACAGAGCTTGGACATATCAGGTGTGCTCGGCCTATTCAGATTTTGCCGCATACTTCCGAAAAGCCGCCCGTGGACACTGTGCTCACGGGCGGCTTTTGCTAACGTTGCGCCACAAAAGCGCTTGATATGTCCAATAGACAGGTGCTACTTGACCTCGATGAGCTCGTACTCGCTCGTGCCCAGGCCGATCTTCTCGGCATGCGCGATGCACGCGCGCCAGTCGGTATCGGGATGCGTGATGCAGAAGGGATCCTTGGCCTGCTCGCCCTCCAGGTGCTCGTGGTTATGCTCCATCTTGGCCGCGCTATCGGTGAGCTCGGTGTTGGGCAGCGGCTCGGATGCCATGACGGCATCGGCACAGGCCTGGTCGATGGCGACCGGGTCGAAGCTCGCGAACATGCCGATGTCGTTGACGATAGGCGTATCGTTTTCGGGATGGCAATCGCAGTTGGGGCTGATATCCATGGCAAGCGAGATATGGAAGCTCGGGCGGCCGTCGACAACGGCCTTGGTATACTCGGCGATCTTGCAGTTGAGTACATCGGCCGCGGCGTCATAGCCGGGCTTAATGCAGTCCTGGTTGCATGCCGCAATGCAGCGTCCGCAGCCCACGCAGCGATCGTGGTCGATGGCAGCCACGTGCACCGTGCGGGTGTTGCCGTTGGCAAGCTCGCGCTCGCGGGTGTCGTCGAACGAGATAGCGTTGTGTGCGCAGATCTTTTCGCAGGCACGGCAGCCAATGCAGTGCTCGGTCGCGACGTTCGGTTTGCCGGCGGCATGCTGCTCCATCTTGCCGGCACGGCTGCCGCCTCCCATGCCCAGGTTCTTCATGGCACCGCCAAAGCCGGCCTGCTCATGACCCTTAAAGTGGGTGAGGCTGATCACAATGTCGGCGTCCATGAGTGCCTGACCGATCTTGGCCTCGCGCACGTACTCGCCACCCTCGACCGGGACGAGCGCCTCGTCGGTACCCTTGAGGCCGTCGGCGATGATGATCTGGCAGCCCGTGGCATACGGGGTAAAGCCGTTCTGATAGGCGGTATCGATGTGCTCGAGCGCGTTTTTGCGGCTACCGACGTAGAGCGTGTTGCAGTCGGTGAGGAAGGGCTTGCCGCCCAGTTCCTTCACGACATCCGCGACGGCGCGGGCGTAGTTGGGGCGCAAAAAGCTCAGGTTGCCCAGCTCGCCAAAGTGAATCTTGATGGCGACGAACTTGTTCTCAAAGTCGATCTGCTCAATTCCGGCGTGACGGATGAGGCGCTTGAGCTTGTCGAGCTGGCTCTCGCGAGCATGCGTGCGCAGGTTGGTGAAGTACACCTTAGCGGGTGCTGCGGGTGCAGTTGCGGTCATAGATCTATCCCCTCGGTCTATATGGCGTTACAGACATAAGAGGATGGTACCCATTGAAGTGGGGTTAATGTCAAGCGCGAAACCTAGTCATTGGGGACGCTCTTAAATGACTACTCATTGGGGACAGACTTAAATGAGTGCCCCGCCACCTGGCAGCTAGGGACGTTCCTTTCCTACCAGCAGGAAAGGAACGTCCCCGATGACTACTCTTGGACTTTGAGGGCTTCGGCCAGACTGACGCGCTTGATGGAGCGCGTGTGCAGCAGCGCCACGACCAGGTAGGTCGCAAAGCCAATGCCCACGCACGCCGCCATGGACCAAGCGGGCACGTAGATCTCGATATTGCCGTTATAGGCGAGCAGCATCGAACGGAAGATGGCCGTGAGCGAGCCAATAATGACCGGCAGGCTCAGCACGAGTGACGCCGCCACGCACAGCGTGATCGAGCGGATGTACAGATGCGAGATCTCGCTATCTCGATAGCCAAAGACCTTCATGTAGCTAATCGACCGGGCGCTATGGTCGATCACAGCCTTGGTCAGCAGATACATAAACAGCAAGAAGATGAACACCGCAAGCCCAACCATCATGCCAATCATTTTGCTCATCATGCCTATAAACTGGTCACCCACGGCACGCATGTCGTCGGGCGTGGTGTCGCCGGCAAAGTAACGAGCATCGAAGTCGAGCTTCTCGTCGCTCACATAGCCGTTAAAGTAGGCGCCGTCGTTGTCGAACAGCTCGTTAAAGTCGTCGATGCTCATATAGATATTCATGTCCGACTTTGAGCCCCAGGCACAATCCTTGCCCGCGTACTCAAGAGAATAATGCTCGCCCTCGTACTTGTCGCTGAGCGTGACCTTCTGGCCCTCGCTCCAGCCAAACTTATCGAGCAGACCGCCGCCAAAGACGACGCGTCCGTCGCCGACGTTGAGGTCTTTCCAGTAGCGCGAATCGGGCGAGATGCCGTAGACGGAAATCGTCTCCTCGCCATTACCATCGCCGCGGTCGTATTGCAGCTGGTAGACGGCATATTTCTCGGCCTGCGCGATTGTACCCGCGCCATTGTCGGTCGTATTGATCGGGTGGATATCGTCGTTGTCAGTGTCGATCTTAGAGGCCTTGTCGATCAGGTCGATAGCCTCGTCGCGGTTGCAGCCGAGGGCATCGGCAAGGTCATCGAGGCGCGCATAAAGCGCATCCTTCTTGTCCTGGACCTTGGCAAGCGCATCCTGCGCTGCGGTCAGGCTCTCGGCAGACGGAGATGCGGTCGCGGCATCGGTCGCCGCCTGCGCCGCATCGGCCGCATCGTCAAGCTCGTCATCGGCATCCTGGGCGGCGGAAAGCAGCGCGCCGTCAACCGACTGCAAGCGCTCGAGTGCCGACCATTGCTCGCGCTCCTCGGCGGTGCCCTCGAGCTCCAGCGGAGCCTTGAGCGCGTACTGGTGCTCGGCGACCAGGCTCGTCTCGAGGTTGTCCGCGTAGTGCGTCATCGTGGGCAGAATCGCCAGGCCAAAGAGCAGCAGCAACGACGCAAACGCGATACCCACGAAGAGCGTGGCAAAGTTGCCCAGGTTTCGCAGGAAGATGCGCAGGCGGAAGCGCGAGACAAAGCCCATGCGCTCCGGCAGCTGCAGGCCGCGCTTGGTGCCCGATTTGCCGCTCGCCTCGTGACGAAGGAACTGCAACGGCGTCTTGCCCATTTTGCGAAGCAGACCCACCAGCGTGATGAGGATGAGCGCGACGGCGGGAACCACGGCGCACTTCACAAAGATCTCCCAGCTCCAGTACACCTGGAAGGGCGGCAGGCTGTACGAACCGTAATAGAGGCTGCGCATGGGCTCGGTAAAGAACACAACGCCGAGCGCAGTGCCCAAAAGCGCCGCGACCACGCCCACGATAGCGGGAAGCGCAAGGTAGTGCAGCACGATCTCGCGTCGACGATAGCCGCTGGCGAGCAGCGTGCCGATGATGGCGCTCTCCTCCTCGATGGTGGCATCGGTAAGGACCACAAAGACAAACGCCATGATCACGATGATGATGTCGAGCAACGTCATCCACATCATGGAGTCGCCGTCCACGTCGTCGCGCGCGTAGCCAATGCCCTGGTTGGAATCGGCGTCGATGAGGTCATCCACGCGCGCATCGGCATCGGTCAGCGCCTCGACCATATCCTGTTCTGCATCGATGCGATCCGCGGTGGGGAGGTCGCGATCGGTAAAGGTGAAGGAGTAGGTGTAGGCGGGTGCGCCGCCGGCATCCTCGAGTGCGGCAAAGCCGGCGTCGGTGACCTCGGCCACGCCGTACGTGATGGTGTTCACCGTAAAGTCCGAATTGTTGAGGAACAGTGCCTGGCTATCGGGCTGGGTCATGATGCCGCAGATGGTGTAGGTGCGCCCCTCGAGCTCGACCTTATCGCCCACGGCGAGGTCGTTGTTGGTGGCAAAAACGCGGTCGATTGCTACCTCGTCGTCCGCCTTGGGCTCCTTGCCCTCACAGTAGGACGCGATATCGACCTTGGTGCGGTGCGCATAGGTGCGCAGCGTGCGCTTGGTGCCGTCGTCGCCGGCGGTCTTTTTGATGATGGCGTCGATGGAGAAATTCTTGTAGAGCGTGACGCCGCCGACGTCACTGGCGGCATCCTCGGCAGCCTTGAGTTGATCGTCGGTAGCCTCGAAGGAGGTGGTCACGCGGCCGTCCTCAATCGTGTACGCATCGCGCATGTCGTCGATAAGGCAACCGATGGAATGCGCCGCGAGCAAAAAGCCCGAGGTAAGGGCGATGCTTCCGCACATAAGCAAAAAGATGCCCAGGTACTTGCCGATATTGCGGCGCAGCTCGCGCGGGAGACGTTTTGCGAGAGGTGTCATGGCGCCGCCTACCAATCGAGCTCGGCGACCGCGACGGGCGACTCGTTGAGCTCATCCTCGACGATGTGCCCGTCGCGCAGGCGCAGCACGCGATTGGCCATGCGCGCGATGGCGGCATTGTGGGTGACAATGATGATGGTGCAGCCGTAGGTGCGGTTGACATCCTCTATGAGCTGCAAGATTTCCTTGGACGTCTTGTAGTCAAGTGCGCCCGTGGGCTCGTCGCACAGCAGCAGGCCCGGGTTTTTGACGAGTGCGCGGCCGATGGCGCAGCGCTGCTGCTGACCGCCTGAGACCTGGCGCGGAAACTTGTTGCGGTGCTCGTAGAGGCCCAGAGAACGCAGCAGGTCGTCGACATTGAGCGGGTTTTTGGACAGGTGCGCCGTGACCTCGATGTTCTCCTTGATGGTGAGATCGGGCACCAGATTGTAGAACTGGAAGACAAAGCCCAGCTCACGGCGGCGGTACTCACCCAGGTCGGCGGGCTTGAGCACCGTGAGGTCGCAGCCGTCCACCATGATGGAGCCGTCGTCGGCATCCTCCAGGCCGCCGATCAGGTTAAGAAACGTCGACTTGCCCGAACCCGAGGGTCCCAGCATGACGCAGATCTCGCCGCGGTTGATGGACGTGTCGATGCCATCGAGTACCGTCAGGCGCGCATCACCGTCGCCGTAGTGCTTTTTGAGATCCTTAACCTGGACGTAGGCTTTCTGCGTTGCCATGGTATCCCCCATTGTTAGCCTCATACTACTTTATGAGCGTAATAGTAAACCTTGGCGAACTATTTTGGAGCGAGGCTTGGGATTTATTTCAGACTAGTCATTGGGGACGTTCTTAAATGACTAGTCGCAAGGGACACTCTTTCGCCACCCGGCAGTTGGGGGTGCTCATCGGGGACAGACTTAAATGACTGAAACCACTCATTGGGGACGGACTTAAATGAGTGCCTCGCCACCCAGCAGCTGGGGACGTTCCTTTCCTGCCGGCAGTTGGGGACAGTCCTTGCCAACCCGGCCGGCAAACCGGCGAATCGGCAAAGACTGTCCCCAATGACTACTCTTGGTCGTTTAAGTCTGTCCCCAATGAGTGCCCGACGGCTAGGTGGCTAGGCGTGGGATTTGTTGTGCGTGAGGGCTAAGCCTACGGCGGCGATCGCTGCTGCGAAGAGCACGGTGACGCCCAGATCGCAGGCGATGTCGCCCAGCACGGTGGACGTCAAATCCGAGGCAAGCGCCTTGCCGATCGCGTCGTTTACCCAATATGTCGGCACAAAGTGCGCCACGGTCTGCACGGCCGGGCCCATCAGCGACAGCGGCATCCAGGCGCCGCCCAAAAACGTCATGAGCATGCCGAGCAGGTTGCCCACACCGTTGAGCAGCTCCTCGCGCGCGCCCAAACTCGAAAGCGCAAAGCCAACGGCCAGCGGCGTGCACGCCAGGGCAAACGTCGCCGCCAGCGCCAGACACACACGACCCACGCCGACCTCGGCAACCGCGCCGGCAAAGCCCACGACGCCCATCATGCTCGACACAAACCAGATACAGACGGTGAGCACGGCGGCGGCCGCAAACACGGCAAGCGAACGCTGGTGCTCGGAGATTGGGCCGGCATCCATTCGACGCACGCGCTCGGGCTCGTTCATGCCCGAGAACACCAATCCCACCGATACGATGACCGACGAGATAATCGCGTACGCACCAAAGTTGAAGTACGACTCGAGCGTGGCGGCGGCAGTCGAGTCAACCTTGACCTGCTCGACCTGGACCTCGGCGCGCTTGGCAGCAGCATGCTCGGCAGCCTTGGCGACATCGCCGTCGGAAGCAGCTGGCTCAAGTGCCGCCGCAGCGCCCGCGAGCGAGATCCAGCGCGAGGCCTCGGCAGACGAGAGCGCCGCCGCCATGGTGCCGGCACCGTAGGTCACATCGAGCTTGGGCAGAGACTCCCCCGCGCGAGCGGCTGCAACGAGGTCGTCCTCAAACCCCTCCGGGATAAAGAACACGCAGTCGGCGCTGCCCTTGGCGCTGTTGCTCTTGGAGAGCGCGTCTGCAAGGTCGTACGTATCGTCGCCGATGCCCGTGACCAGATCAAAGCGCGACCCCAAGTGCTTGGTGAGTGCCCGCGAAAGGTCGCTGTTGTCGTGATCGACCACGATCACGTTGGTGTCGTAGGGCTTGTATTCGGTGAGCTGCGACGAGTTCCAGCTCACCGACGCCGCGATGAACACGCCCATGAGCGAGATGAACACCGTATAGATGAGCAGGTAGAACGGGTGCGCCAGCGCCATACGAAGCGCAGTCTTAAAGGTGCTCATAGCGGCTCCTTCCAAAGATCAGCGTGGCGGCGGCAACGAACAGCAGCGCCATAAGGATCAGCGCGCCGGCGCGAACGGCAAAGGGACCCAGGTCCTCAAAGAAATACAGGCGGTTGAACATGTCGCAGATGAGCTTGACGGGGTTGAGCCAGCACTCGGCCGGGCAGGCGCGGGCAACGTCATCGGCGAGCGCCATTGCCGGCTCGCCGTAGAGTCCGGCGAACAGGGCGCACGTGGTGGCAAAGCCCGTGAGGATACCGGATTTGGACGCCTTGCCGCCCTTAACGGGAAGCGTGCCCACAAAGAGTCCCAGGCCCGTGGCGGCAAGCGCGGAAGCGGCACCGCCCACCAGACACAGCCCCTCGCGCCCGCCAAAGTCGACGCCCACAACCAGGCGCACGTAGCCGATCGCAATCGTCATCGAAGCGAAGGAAACCAGCCACGAGCCCACAAAGATACCGGCCAGCGACGCCGTCTTGGAAAGGCCGCCCACGCAGCGACGTGCGCCAAGGCCCGACAGATTGGGCTGCAGGTCGACGACGCTCAAGGCGGCAAACTCGGCAGACATCATCGCGACCAGGCCAAAGAGCGCGTAGTAGTAGATGACCGTGCCATCGGGTGTGGTGCGTGTCAGGCTTACGCGGCGGGTGTCGCCCTCGAGCGACAGGGCGCGCGCAACCGCCTCCGGGTCGGCGAGCGCCGCCGGGTTGTCTTGGGCAATCCGGGACATGAGCTCGGCATTTTGCGTATACGAGCTTGCCACCGTCTCAAGGATGCTGCGGTCGGTGAGCACCGACGAGGCACGCGAGCCGTCGTAGCTCGAAAGCAGCGTGAGCTTGGGCGTGCCCGCGGCATCGACCGTGTAGATGCCCGCGACTTCGCCGGCCTTGAGCGCTTTGCGCGCGGCAGCCAAGTCTTCGTACTCGCTCACATCGAGCAGTTGGTCGTCGCCTTCCTTGGCAAGCGACGTCGCCACGTCCTTAAAGGACGAAGCGTCCCAGGCCTCATCCGCCACGACGGCAACCGGCACCGGGTCGACCGTGCCGTCGGAGCTGAGGTTCGCAAACATAAACATGAACATCGTGGAGAGCGCGACGGGAAAGATCGCGCCCCAAACCCACGTGCTCGGCCGGCGCAGCAGCGTCTTGACCGTAATGACAATGGTGTTGAACATGGCCGCCCCCTAGTCGCGCAGCTCGCGGCCGGTGATCTCGAGGAACACGTCGTTGAGGGTCGGCGGCTCGCTCCACACGCGGCCGAGCGCCACGTCGGCGGCGCGCAATGTGTCGAGGATGTCGACCAGGTTGTGCGGACTCGCCTCGCAGGTGCAGACGAGTTCGCCGCCGGACAGCTCGACGCTGAGCACGTGCTCGAGGGCGCGCAGCCGCTCGACCGTGGCGGGCTCGACGGCGCCGACCTCGACGGTCACGCGCTCGCCCATCTGTATCATGCGCTTGAGCTCGTCGTTGGTGCCCTGCGCCAGTACGCGGCCGCCGTCCATGATCATGATGCGACTGCAGATCTGCTCGACTTCCTCCATGTAATGGCTGGTATACACCACCGTGGCGCCCTCGTCGCGCAGGCGGCAGATGCCCTCCAGGATGGCGTTGCGGCTCTGCGGGTCGACCGCCACCGTGGGCTCGTCAAAGAAGATGAGCTCGGGCTTGTGCGCGATGCCGCAGGCAATGTTGAGGCGACGCGCCAGGCCGCCCGAGAGCTTGCCGGGGCGGAACTTGGTAAAGTCGCCCAGCCCGACAAAGTCGATCGCCTCGTCCACGAGCGCGCGACGGCGCTTGCGGTCGTTGACGTAGAGGCTGCAGAAATAGTCAATGTTCTCGCGCACCGTGAGCTCGTCGAATACCGCCACCTGCTGCGGCACCACGCCGATGCGGCGCTTGAGGTCGTAGCGGGCGGGTGTCATGGGCTCGCCGAACAGCTCGATGGTGCCCTTGTCGTAAGCGAGCAGCTGCAAAATGCAGTTGATGGACGTGGTCTTGCCCGAGCCGTTGGGTCCGAGCAGGCCAAAGATCTCGCCGGGGGCAATGCTCAGGTTAAAGTGGTCGAGCGCGATAAGATCGTCGTAGCGCTTGACGAGGTTTTCGACGTGGACGATGTCTGTCATGAGACGGCCCTTCCGTTGATTGCGGCCCGGTACGATTGCATCATCGCAGGAGCGGGCGGTGCGCACCAGTGAGCTTTGTCACGAGTGCGAGGTTTGGTCGTGCGGCCCGCCGGCGCCCCCGCTTTGCCGCGCGGGAGGAATGTCACGGTTGCGCAGGCGGCCCCTCTACCACGCGCGGCTTCGCGTACAATACCCGTATGAACAGGCTTTTCGACAAATCGATCGTTCTGGCGTGCTGTATCGCAGCCGCCACGGGTCTTGCTGTGGACGCTCGCCTGGTCGCGGCGTTTTGCCTTGGCGTTATCGCCACCTCGCTGGCCGAGGTCGCACAGGAGGAACGCACGCGCCGTACAAGCGAGGCCGCGAGTTACGCTTACATCATCGCGGCTGTCTTCGTGCCGCCGTTTGTGCCGTTTGCGCCCCTCGCCCTCTATGACATCGCGCGACGCGTGCGCCGTGAGCACGTTTGGGTCGCGCTGAGCATTGGCGTCGCCTTTGTCTTTGCGCTCGTCGCGGACCTTCGCGCCGACGAGCTCACCGCCCGAACGCTCCTGCTGACCGCCATCCTCTCGGTTGCCGCCACCTTGCTATCGCTACGTACTGCCCAGTTGGAGCGCGAGCAGCAGCGCATGCGCCGCACACGCGACGAGCTGCAGGAACGAGCCCTCGCGCTCGAGGCGCGCAACCGTGATCTTGCCGACCGCCAGGACTACGAAGTCGAGCTCGCGACGCTCGCCGAACGCGCCCGCATCGCGCGCGAGATCCACGATAACGTGGGGCACCAGCTCACGCGCGCCTCACTGCAGGCCGAAGCCCTGCGCGTGGTTCACGCCGACGAGCCCGGCGTCGCCGCCGATTTCGCCGACGTCAAACGCACGGTTGACGAGGCGCTCCAGCTTGTGCGCGCCAGCGTCCACGCGCTCAACGAAAACGCCGTCGACCTTTCCGTGCAGCTCGAACGCATTGTTGAAGGCGCGCACTCGGACGGCGGTCCGCAGATTGAGCTTGAAGTTTTGGCCGAGCATGCACCCGCAAACGTCGCCAACTGTTTTGCGGCGGTCCTGCGCGAGGCGCTCTCCAACACCATGCGCCACGCTTGCGCCCATGCTGTCACTGTACGGTGTATGGAGCATCCGTCGTTTTACCAGCTCATCGTTACCGACGATGGCGTGGGTGAGATCCAAGCAAGCGGCCGCGGCGCCGCGGAGGGCATGGGGCTCGCCTCCATGCGCGAGCGCATCGAGGCGCTTGGCGGCACCTTCACCGCCGGTCCGCGCGCCGGCGCCGGCGGCTGGCGCGTGTTTGCCACCGTTCCCAAACAGCAAGGAGATGAGGACCGATGAGGCTCATCGTTGTCGACGACGACCGCTTGGTGGTCGATTCGCTCAAGATTATCCTGGGCGCCCAGCCGCAAATCGAGGTGGTGGGTACTGGCGCCGACGGCAACGACGCAGTGGCTCTTTATGCCGAGCACGCACCCGATATCGCACTGCTCGACATCCAGATGCCGGGACGCGACGGCCTTTCGGCGGCACGCGAAATCCTTGAGCGCGACCCTGCGGCGCGCGTGGTGTTTCTGACGACATTCTCGGATGACGAGTACATTGTGTCGGCGCTCAAGTTGGGCGCCCGCGGCTACCTGATTAAAACCGATGTCGCCGCCATTCCACCAGCGTTGGCGCAGGTCATGGATGGCAAACGCGTGCTCGAGGGTAAGGCGATCGAGGATATCAACTTTGATGGGGCGGGCATCGAAGGCGGCACGCCCCGCCGGCCCGCCGCCTTTGCCAGCCTAACCGACCGCGAGTTTGAAGTCGCTGAACTCATCGCCCGCGGCCTCGACAACAAGGAGATTGCCGCCACCGCCTATATGGGCGAAGGCACCGTACGCAACCACATCAGCTCGATCCTTGCAAAGATGGGTCTGCGCAACCGCACCCAAATCGCCATCGCCTACCTGCGGGGGTAATTACCCAGCGGCAAACCACCCCGGCATAGCAAAATGGCTGCCACCGCTTTAATGCCGTTTCAAAACTATGCCGGATTACGGGGCTAAAGTCGGGACCCTCATCCATACCTTCATTTTTTGGAAAGCGGCAGGCTGTCTACCTGCACTGATAATTGTCCTTGGGGGAAGCGGGCACTGCGGGGCGCGGCAACGGCGCGCGATTTCCGCGTCGCAGCGCTACCCTGATGCTGAATGCCGGGACGATGACCCACTGACCT
>CALBBA010000258.1 GCA_937926755.1 uncultured Collinsella sp. | reverse complement strand
CATCTTGCCGATGCTGCTGCCCGCGATCGCAACGAGCGCTATCGCGCAGCGCTCATCGCCGCCGCCCGCACGGCTGTCGAGCGGGCTGTTGCGGGCATTCGCTCCGTCACACTCGCCACGGCGGAGGGCGACTGCCCCGTGAACGCTAATCGCGACATCGAGACGCCGGCCGGCTGGTGGTTGGGCTCGAATCCCGAGGGGTTTGCCGACCATGCGATGCCCGTGCTCGCCATGAGGGATGCCGGGGGCGAGCACGTTGCCGTACTTGCGGCGGCGGACGTCCAGTCCTCCGTGCTCGACGGGTCGCGCGACTCCGAGGGGAGACGCGTGGCGAGCGGAGATCTCTTTGGTTTTGCCGCCATGTCACTTGAGCGTGAGCTGGGCGGCGTTGCCCTGTTGCTGCCGGGCGCCGCGGGCGACCAAGGTCCGGCGGAGCGCGCCATGAACGTCACGTTCGATGCCGCCGGCGTGAAGCGGACGGTCGATGCCCATGAGGACGGATACCGCATGCTGCACCAGCAGGGGCAGGTCTTGGGCGATGCTTTGATTGAGGCCGCTCGCATGGCACGTGAGGATAGCGCTGCCGGCATCGATGCTCGCACGGTCGACGTCCTCCTGCCCGCACAGACACGCGCCGATTTTTACTCTTTGGCTCCGCATCGAACGTATGAGTTTCATGCTGCCGGTGAGCAGCACACGAGGGTCTATCTGCTTCGGCTGGGAAACGTCGAGCTTGTCGGCGTGCAGCCCGAGGTCTCGAGTACATTCGGCGCCACCGTGCGCGTCGCCCGGTCCGGCTCTGTGCTCTTTGCCACGCTCGTCAACGGCGGACAGAAATACCTACCGGCCCTCGACGCGTACGAAAAGATCACCTATGAGGCCATGAACTCCGGTTTTGCCGCCGGCTCCCATGAGCGCCTCGTCGATATCATCATTGCCGCCTTGAATGCGGCGTAACACAGAAGGAGAACGTGCATGAACATTGGACACGCGCGCCGCAAAATCACCCCACAGGGCGACATCTACCTGATTGGCTATCGCAATCTTCCCAACCGCCTGGAGCCTGCGACGGGCATCCATGACGACGTCTACGCCAACGCCATTCTCTTCCAGCAAGGCGAACGCGAGGTGTTTCTCTTTAATGCCGATGTCCTCGAGTTCGAGGAAAGCATGGCCGAGGAAGTCAAGACAATGCTCGCCGAGCGCTACGGCATTGACCGTGATTGCGTCCTGCTCTCGGCGACGCACGACCATACTTCAATCGTCGCTTACCACCGCAGCTGGTGGACGGGAAAATTCGACGAGAACTACTATCGCTGGCTCCTCGATACCATTTGCCAATGCTTTGAGGAGTGCCGCGCCAATGCGCAGCCCGCGATTTGCCGC
>CALBBA010000257.1 GCA_937926755.1 uncultured Collinsella sp. | reverse complement strand
TCCAGTCCGGACCGCTTCACGGTCCAACTTTCTGTCCGCACCCCCCTTCAAGCCCCCAAGCAGGAACTATTCCACCGCAACTTATGAGGACATCGAGCTGTTAGGCCGCTCTATCCCCTAGTAGTCAAGCTTCCACATGTAGCGGCGCGTCATGTAGTCCTTGTGGGTGACGGCAGAGAGTGCGCGCATGTACACGTTGTTGAGGATCGGGGCAAAGATCAGGTGGTTGAAGTACTCGCTCACGCTGTCCTTGATGTCGTTGAGGCCAAGCTCCTTGGCATCGAGCTGATAGACGCGCTCGCCACCGTACTGGTTGACGAAGCGGATGCCGCGCTCGTCGTTGCAGCGGCTGCGGCCGACGCTGATGAGCTGGAACAGCGAGGTGCGCTTGTCCAGGATCTCGAAGGGGCCATGGAAGAAATCGCAGGTGTTGATGGTGCAGGAGTCGATCTGCAGCATCTCCTGCACGTTGCAGATGCTAAAGACGTAGGCGGCACCAAAGAGCGGACCCTGAGCCATGACGTTGATGCAGGGCTTGTCGGCATTCTGCTCGGCCCACTTGGCAGCGAGCGGACGGGTGTACTCGACGGCCTTGCGATAGATGGGATCGACCAAGTCGAAGGCGGCCATGGCAGTCTCGTACTCGGCATAGCCCTCGGTCTGCTGCGTAAGCTCCATGGCGATCATGGTCACGACGGCAGAGTTGGTGCGACCCATGCAGGACTCGTCGACGGCCAGACTGTCGTACTGGATCTTGTAGTCGCAGACCTCGGTGAGGCCGGACTCGTCAACATAGATGGCGATGGTGCTGGCGCCGTGGTCCTTGGCGACCTGGGCGGCGACGATGGTCTCCTTGGTGCCGCGCATGGACACGACGACGGCCAGGGTGTTCTCGTTGACGTAGGCAGGCGTGGCGTGCACGAACTCGTTGCTGGTGTAGCTGGAGCTCACGACCTGCGTGGCCTCGTGCTCCATAAAGTACTGGGCAGGATAGTTGCCGCCGTTGGATCCGCCGGCGCCGATCCACACGACGCGCTTGATGCCGCCCTTGTCTGCCTTGTCAGCCAAAACCTGGGAGACGACGTCCTTAACCTGTTCCTGAGTAGTCATCGTGCATCAGCCTTTCTTCTCGTTTGATGCTCTCGATGGCATACAAGTTACATACATGTTTTGGTTATGTCGACTAGTTGTATGCTATATTTGTCTTAGAAATTTTGCTGGTAAGGTTTTCGATTGTTCGTTACCAGCAGTTTTGTTCTTGTATTGAATACATGCTTGCTTAGTTAGGCATACAAGTTAGATATAGGTTTGCAATATGAGCGTCTCATCTAAAAAGAAACTAAGCCAATACGAGCGCTTGGCGGGCATGCTGCGCGACCGTATCGCCGCCGGCACCTACGCGCGCGGAGACAAGCTGCCGTCCGAGATGGAACTCATGGACGAATCGGGGCTGTCGCGCAGCACCGTGCGCCATGCCCTTAAGGTGCTCGTTGATGAGGGCCTGGTTCGCACCGAGCGCGGACGTGGTGCCTTTGTGGCCGACACGCCCGCGCTCCATGAGAACAACCTGGTGTTTTCGAGCTACACGGCACAGGTCCAGGGTCAGGGCATGAAGCCCACCACACGCACGGTTGACTCGGGCTTTGCCAAGGCCGCCGGCGACGTGGCCAAGTTTTTTGATGTGCCCGCGGGCAGCAAGCTCGTCAAACTTGTCCGCCTGCGCTATCTGGACGATGCCCCGCTGTGCCTGGAGACCACCTACCTGGCGCCGAGCTTTGCCCCGCTCATCGATCGCGATATCAACGGATCGCTCTACGCCACGCTGCGCCAGGAGTTCCATCGCGCGCCGGCGCAGGGGCACAAGACCTTTGAGGTGTGCTATGCATCGCAAAACGAGGCGTTTTTGCTCAACGTTGAGCGCGGGCAGGCGCTGATCCTAATCACCGACTACGTCTACGACACCGACGGCCGCCCGCTCCACGTCTCCAAGCGCATCCAGCGCACCGACCGCGCCAAATACACCGAGCCCATCGGCTAACCTGCCAAAACCACCACAAAGGGGACAGGCACCTTCGTGGTGGTTTTAGGC
>CALBBA010000256.1 GCA_937926755.1 uncultured Collinsella sp. | reverse complement strand
GGCGACGACTACGCCGGTATCTACGGCGAGCCGCTCGACCGTCTGCAGGTCTGCGTCACCGACGGGGTGCCGTGGTAATGGCTTTCGTCATGGGCGCGGCGCTCGGCGCGATTTTGGGCAGCTTCGTCACGGTTGTCGCGCTCGCCCTGATCTGGGGCGGGAGCGACCGCGGGCGATAACAGCAAAAGGGGCCGTGGCGGTTCGTCGCCACGGCCCCTTTCTCGTATCCCTCGAATATCCCAAGTGGGCGTAAAACCCTAAGTACGGTCAGTGTGTTGCGGTACGTTCAGCGTGTTTTGCCTGTTGGTCAGCATCAATAGCGAGCTGCGGCAAACTGTCTCAGTACTGCCACATGTGATTGACGGGGCCGGAACCTTTGCCCATGTCAAAGCCGGCGGCGAGGGCGCCCGTTAGGTAGGCCTTGCCCGCGTTGACGGCGTCGGCAAGATCCATGCCCTGCGCCAGCGCGCAGGCGATGGCGGACGAGAGCGTGCAGCCGGTGCCGTGTGTGTTGTCGGTCTCGATGCGCTTGTGGCGGAACCACGTGGTGAGTGGATCTCCCAGATGGTTGCCCTCGTCATCGAGTGGCGCGGGTTCGGCCAGTACATCGTTGGCCTCGTTGACAAGATGCCCACCCTTAACGAGGGATGCGCAACCAAAGCGGCGGGTGAGGAGCATGGCAGCATTTTGCTGCGTGCGCTCGGAGTCGACCTCGTAGTCGAGCAGGGCCATGGCCTCGGGAATATTGGGCGTGATAACCGTCGCTAGCGGGAACAGGCGGCGGGTGAGCGCCTCGGCGGCATCTTCGGCAATCAGCCGTGCGCCCGAGGTGGCTACCATGACGGGGTCGACTACCACGTTTGTCGCGTTCCAAGCGCTCAGGCGGTCGGCGATAACCTCGATAATCTCGGCAGAGGAAACCATGCCAATCTTGACGGCGTTGGGGCGGATATCGTCAAAAACGGCATCGATCTGTGCCGCGACAATATCCGGGGAGATGTTCTGCACGGCGGTGACGCCCAGGGTGTTCTGTGCGGTGATAGCGGTGATGGCCGTCTCGGCATACAGGCGGTGCGCCGTGATGGTCTTGATGTCGGCCTGAATGCCGGCGCCACCGCTGGAATCGGATCCTGCGATGGATAGAACGGCAGGTACCTTACTGCGATCCATGTTCGCTCCCTTGTTCGGTCGGAATCAAATGGGTCTATAAGCCAGCATTATCAAGATGCCCGGGCCGACTCTATGTCGAACCCGGGCGGGCGATGCAATCTTTACGCAAATGCAAGCAAATGTTCACACGTCAACAATTGACAGGCACCGGCTCGCCGCCAGAAGCGGCCGCGGCGACAGGGCTAGTCCTCCATGCCGAGGTCGATCGTGGTGCCCTCGAAGATTTTGTTGACGGTGCGGACGGCGCACATCTTGCCGCACATGGTGCAGGTGCCCTCGGTGGCGGCGGGGGATTCTTCGTAGCGTTTCTTGCCGGTGACCGGGTCGAGAGCACACTTCCACATGGCATCCCAGTCGAGCTTGCGGCGTGCCTGGCCCATCTTGTCGTCCATGTCGCGGGCGTGCGGCACCTTCTTGGCGATATCGGCGGCGTGCGCGGCGATCTTGGTGGCCATGAGGCCGTCGAGCACGTCCTTGGCGTCGGGCAGGCACAGGTGCTCGGCGGGCGTCACGTAGCACAGGAAGTCGGCACCGGAGCTGGCGGAGATGGCGCCGCCGATGGCAGCGGTGATGTGGTCGTAACCCACGCCGATATCGGTCACCAGCGGCCCGAGCACATAGAACGGAGCATTGTGGCACAGGCGCTTCTGCAGTTTCATGTTGGCGGCGATCTCGTCGAGCGCCATGTGACCCGGGCCCTCGACCATGACCTGGACGCCGGCGGCCCAAGCGCGCTTGCACAGCTTGCCCAGCTCGATCATCTCGGCGGTCTCGGTGGCGTCGTTGGAGTCGTAGAGGCAGCCCGGGCGGCAGGAGTCGCCGAGCGAAATCGTCACGTCGTACTCGTGGCAAATCTCGAGCAACTCGTCGTAGAACTCATAGAACGGGTTCTCGTTACCGGTGACCTCCATCCAGCCAAACAGCAGTGAGCCGCCGCGGCTCACGATGTTCATCAGGCGGCCGGTCTCCTTAAAGGTCTTGGTGACCGACTTGTTGATGCCGCAGTGAATGGTCATAAAGTCCACGCCGTCCTCGGCATGCGCGCGCACGACCTCGAACAGGTCATCCTTGGTCAGCTTGACCAGCGGCTTTTCCATATAGCCGATGGCGTCGTACATGGGGACGGTGCCTACCATGAGCGGCGTCTCGTCGATGAGCTGTTGGCGGAACTGGCGCGTCTTGCCCGAGTTGGAGAGGTCCATGATGGCGTCGGCGCCAAAGTCCTCGGCGATCTTGACCTTCTTCCATTCCTCGGTGGCATCGGCCTTGTCGCCCGAGATGCCCAAGTTCACGTTGACCTTGGTGGAAAGGCCCTCGCCGACACCAAAGGCGCGCATGCCCTTTTTGATATGCACGATGTTGGCGGGAATGGCGATGCGGCCGTCGGCCACGCGCTCGCGGATGTACTCGGGGTCGCGATGCTCGCGCTCGGCGACTTCCTTCATCTGCGGCGTGATCTGCCCGGCACGGGCGAAGTCGATTTGCGTGACGAGCTTGGGCTCGGTCTGTGTGCTCATTGGCACGGCTCCCTTCGTTGGCATTACCCATATCAGGTTTGCGGGTCAGGGCGGGCGCGCCCAATCTCAGCCTGCCGTCTTGTCCTGCAAGCTCCCCGTTTATGTAATGGGCTCAAGTATAGCCTGAATGGGTACGATTGACGCGATCAGCATGCCCATGGGGAGGCGAACATGGAAGACAAGCATCTATATCGAGAGACGCAATGGGATGTATCGGCCGAGGAAAGCCGTGCGCACCATGGTCTTGTCGCGATTGGTTTTGCGGTGCTTGCCGTGCTGGTGATTGCCTTTTGTATCTGGACGTTTGGTGGTCGCGGCGGCGCTGCATGGGAGTTTGAGGCCGACGATGCCCTGCCGATCATGACGGTGAAGGTCACTGGCGGTAACACGGTGGCCGCGCCGGGCGACTACTGGTATCTGCGCGACGAGTTTGTGCAATTGCAGCTGAGCGGCGGGTCTATTCCGGGCGAGGAAATCGAACGCGTGACGTTTGATGAGGCGCTCAAAACACTGACGGTGGAGCTCAAAGATCAGGGCGATGTGCCCACGACCATGGATATCGCTCTGACGGAGTGGCGTCTGGAACCTCCGTCGGGCGTTACGGTATCCGACGTAGAGCGCGTTAAGGTTACCTACCAAGATGGCTCAACGAGCGAGATTGCAAAGGCCGATGGCTTGGCGGAGTAACGGGGCGTTTGGAAACGGCGGGCCTATTGTGCCTGCGCGTTCATGAATGCCAGGGTGTTTTTGTCTGAAAGCTCGGGGATGTGCCGATAGCCGATGTTGAATGCGGTAAGTTCGCTTGCATCCTCGAGCTTGTTTTCTGCCATCCACCGCACCATGGAGCCGCGCGCCTTTTTGCTGGCGGTCGAGCGCTGGATGGGCTTGCCGTTGCGGATACCCTCGCCAAAAAGGCATGTGACGGCCATGGCGTCGTCCGCGAGGTGGGGCAGAACGGTTTTGGCATACTCTACGCTGGCGAGATTGACGATCGTGGTGTTTGAGCCTGCCGGGGCGATAGCCCGCGCGAGCTTGTCGCTCCAAAACGCGTAGAGGTCTTGGGCATCGTCAACGGCGAGCTTCGCGCCCATCTCCAGTCGATACGGTTCGACGGCATGGAAGGGACGAACGCACCCGTAGAGGCCGGAGAGGATCCACAGATGGTCTTGCAGCCATGCGAGCTGCACTGAATCCATCACCTCGGGTGCCATGTTCTGGTACTGAATGCCGTGATAGGACATGATGGCGGGGGAGAGGTGACGGGCGAGTGCGGGATTGTCGAGATCGCCGTTCCCCAAGATGGGCTCGAACTCATGCAAAATGTCGAGACAAGGGGCCAGCAGCTTGTCGCTGACGTTCCACAGAGCTTGTAGGCCGCTGTCGCCTTCGGTTCGTTCGATGTCCAAGAGCGCATGGTGCAGCTGAGCGGTCTCGCGCGCAAAGGGCGGAATCCCCTGAACTTCAAAAGCATCTTGTGCCGCGCGCATTTGCTTGGCGGGTGAAACGATGACCTGGAGCATGAACTCTCCTCTGCCAAAAAAGTCGCGGCGGAATACGGTCTGCGCGAGCCGGTTGAAGGCCAGGTTAGTCCGTATTCCACCGCAAGTTATAAAGGGCTGGTTTGGTGCGCCTTACAAGGGTTGGTTAGGCGCGCTCGAGGAAGGCTTTGTACCCGCGATAGGCCTCGTAGATATCGGCCTTGTTGGCGACCTCCCACAGGGCGTGCATGGACAGGACGGCAACGCCAGAGTCGATGACGTTCATGCCGTACTTAGCCATGATGTATGCGATGGTGCCGCCGCCGCCCGCGTTGACGCGACCAAGCTCGCAGGTCTGGAAGTCCACGCCGGCCTCGTCCATGATGTCGCGGACGAGGGCCACGTACTCGGCATCGGCGTCGTTGGAGCCGCCCTTGCCGCGGCTGCCCGTGTACTTGTTAAAGCACAGGCCGCGACCCATAAAGGCCGCGTTCTTGGTCTCGAACTTGCCGGCATAGCCCGGGTCGAAGCCGGCGGACACGTCGGAGGAGAGCATGCGGCTGCGGGCGAGTGCGCGGCGCAGGGCCAGCGGGCTATCCTCGCCGGCGAGCGTCATGATCTCGGCGACGGTGTTCTCGAAGAAGCGGCTCGTCATGCCGGTGGCACCTACGGAACCGATCTCCTCCTTGTCGACGATGAGTGTGATGCTCGTGCGCTCCACGTTGGCGACGTCGATCTGGGCGAGCATGGAGGGGTAGGCGCAGACGCGATCGTCGTGGCCATAGCCCAAAATCATGGAGCGGTCGAGGCCCATGTCACGGGCGGGGCCGGCGGGCCAGAGGACTATACCGGCGGGCGCGCAAGCCCCCCCCCGCCTATTAACAGGGAAAGGGAATGAGATGACTAAAAGAATTACGGAAGAATCCGAAATCAAAAGGTTAACCAAGATTTATAAGGATTTACCTGAAAACCAGTTTGCAGTCGCGCAAGGGCTGATTGTGCAGGCTGCTCGTCTCAGAGTAAGACTTGATCAGCTCTGGAGAGAAATACAAGAGCACGGTGAGACCGAGATGTTTAGCCAGTCGGAGCGCACAGACCCATATGAACGGGAGCGCCCTGCCGCCCGGCTGTTCACGGCGACGGATAAAAATTATCAAAGCATTATAAAACAGTTGAACGAGCTAACACCACCAAGCAAGACCGGTGGCAAACTGTCAGAGATGATGCAGGATGGATAACTATATCTTGGCCTATTATCAAGCCATACAAAACGGAAGCGTCGTAGTAGGCCGGTGGGTGCACTTGTTTTTTGAGTACGTTGTAAAAGGGATCCAGACGCAGACATTCTATTTCGCTCAAAAGAAAGCAAATAGAGCAATCCGATTTATAGAAACTTTTTGTCACCATTGTGAGGGCCGCGACGATCTATTAAAGTTGGAACTTTGGCAAAAGGCTGTTGTATCTGTGATATTCGGGATTGTGGGCGCTGATGGGCTGAGATGGTTCCGAGAGATCGTCATTGTCATTGCGCGAAAAAACGGGAAAACATTGTTTGCAGCCGCGATCATCGCCTATTGTGTGTATCTTGATGGAGAGTACGGAGCAAAGATATTTTGCGTAGCCCCTAAATTAGATCAAGCTGATTTGGTGTATTCAGCATTTTGGCAGACAATTCAAAAAGAACCTGAGCTTGCAGAGCTAATCCGGTCACGTAAAGCGGATTACTACATCGAAAGCACAAACAGTAGTGTTAAGAAGATAGCGTTTAACGCTAAGAAAAGTGACGGATTTAACCCACACTTAACAGTCTGCGACGAAATTGCCAGTTGGCCGGGAGACCAGGGGCTGAAACAATACGAAGTTATGAAGTCTGCACTTGGGGCCAGAAAACAACCGCTTATTTTGTCCATCTCCACCTCTGGATATGTCAATGAGGGAATATACGACGAGTTGATAAAGAGGTCTACCCGCTTTTTGCTGGGAGATAGCCGGGAGCGGCGACTA
>CALBBA010000255.1 GCA_937926755.1 uncultured Collinsella sp. | reverse complement strand
TATCCCCAACCTGGGCACAAAGAGCATGGATTAAAATCAGGTTCCCCTCATTGTCGCGCAAGTGGCATAAGTATTTTCGCAACGGAATGGCTGAACCAGGTTTGAAACCATTTCCGCTTATCTATGACTCTTCGCAGAGTGAGCAAAAGAAGTTCTCGATAAGATGGCGCCATTGGTTCAATAAGAGGGAATGCAGAAAGCAGCTTCATTACCTGGAGTCGCTGAGCCGATGCATCTTCATACTCGAACCGTATCAGGCGACTCTTGATTATCTACTGGCCTATTCGCCCAAGATAATCGGGAAGGAAATTCGTAAGGATAAAATCCTGAAGGGATACATTCCAGTTAATGACGAAGTCTACGTTTACCAAAAAAATGTAGACAAATAAGCAATACCGGAATACGGAAATACTGAAATCAGTAAATACCAAAAAAACAATATACCGCAATCGGATCCACGTGAATCCAGGACGCTTTTTTCAGGAACGCGGTCGAGAACACGGTACGGAACCTGACGGTGGTAGGCGACCACCTTGTTCTTTCCCATCCATTCCAAAGTCGGCATGACCTGTTCTCCTCGCTACTTCATGGAATTGGTATACCCAGAGTATATCGGCCTAATGGCTCATATGACGCGCGGGCCTTCCTGATCGATTCCGGCGCTTTTGTCGTTCTTTCCACGCCGATCGAGGTTTTCCTGCAATGTATCGTCGAAACTATCCAGCAGATCCGTCTTGCTGCGGATGATGCAGTGCATCTTCGGTTTCCGGCGTAGTCCCTCGACCAGATCGACGAAAGCGCGTTCCTCCTGTTCCACATAACCGAGTTCGGGTTGTTTCCTTGGCCATCAATCGATATACACGAATGATTGCGGCGCACTATGAACCTGCGGCTCATAGTAGGACAACGGACGCGGTCGGACAAACCGTTTCACCTTCCCAAGCTTGATTGCGTAGGCGACGTCACGACCATCGAAATAGTCCATGAACCGCTCCTTGCTGATACCGCCTTCCTTTCCCGTCTGGAGCCAGATACTTTCGGGATCCGCGGTTTTGATGCCGTCGATTTTCACCTCGCCCACGACTTTGCACTGAGGGCTCGTCGCGTAGATCACAATGGTATCCACTTCTGGCCGTTTGAAGATACGTCGACGGAACTCGTAGGTTTTCTCACCGGACAGGATCCTATCCACATATTCGGGCTTAATCGACAACATAGCTTTCATCGGCTTCTCCCAAGGTAAGTATTCTTCCGAAACGTTTGCCATCAATCGGCTCGCAGACCAGCCTCGTCGATCTGTTGATGACCCCCTCCTCAATAAGGGTCTTGCGAATAGGGTGACGCTTCAGCGGGAAATTATAAAGCATGCAGATAATATAGGGGTATCTTTTTCTATTCCAGAACTGTTCCAACTCTTCATTGGTGAAAACGCTGCGGCCCTTGATGAAGGAAAAGAACTCCTCTTTCGTTCGGAATGAATGGATGTTCCGAACCTCAGTGACGGTGCAAATTGAGCTTATGACCGAAGTGAACTCTGCAGAACTTCCCCTAGGGCTGGTTCTGTAAATGGCGATGCGGTCACCGGGCATGAGAAACGACGCATTTAATGCGCCCGACAGATAGAGCTTCTCCAACGTATTGGTGCAGATTTCATCCTCGATCGGTATGCTCTTCTCAGTTCTGAGCCGTTCCACAAACATTCGTTGATGATATTCGGGACGGATGGCAAGGACGTAGTGCTTTTGATTCGTCGAGGTGAGAAACGGGAAAGACCTGTATGGGTCGTTCTCTTCTCTAGATGGTCTTGTCTTTTCCCAGACCTCCTCCCCTCTCTTCATCCCGATATGGTTAAACCTATATTGTTTGAGCAGTCTTCGGAGGCCCCTCGTGCCGTCATTGTCATGCATCGTGACATAGATGCGTGGAAGACCGCTTTTTGCGAACCTCCTCAATGCGATGGCCAGCAGCCTTTTGCCGAGACTAGTGTGATGGTCGAGATCGACTTTGAAAGTACCGATTTTTAAGCGGGGACCAGAGAGCTCAGGTGTCACCCCCGGTTCAATGCCGTCCTCTGTTTTCAGGTAGAGCATGGCAATCAGTTTTCCGCCCTGCGGCTCCCTGGCCACTAGAGTTCTCTCTCCTGCATCGCTTTTCCTTTTGAACCAGCGTTCAAAGTCATCGTAGGAGTCACGAAGGCTTCTGAAGAACGGATCCTCCAGATCCAACGACGAAAAAAGAACCTCCTGCATCGGATCCATAATCTCCGCCTTATTCATTGTTTCGCCCCTTTAACAACTGTTCCTTATTGATCGGCGTGCCTATGCGCGCAATCCATAGCTTTGAAGCTCCTCCCCTGTCGATGGGAGGAAACAGCTCATAGAACTCTTCCCCCGAAATACCGGAGAGTTTTATAGTCTCGGAATCATTGTGACGATCGCACATCATTGTCTCGGCAATTTCGTACATCCCGAGAAACGAACCATCCTCGGCGCTTACATACACGATTACTTGGGCATCCTCGAAAGGCGCGGATCTCACTTCGTATCGTTTTTCCCCGGTATGTATGAGATTGAAAAAACGATTGCATATTTTCGCCGTGACAAAAACGGTCCTTTTCATTGATTCCCCCAATCCTGCATCGCTGACGGTTCGATGATGAATTGGCTTCTCATTCTAATCGCACGACGTATACCTGTCACGACAGAGCTAATCCGCACAGTCGATTCATCTGCGCTGAAAACCATTCATCGAACTGGACATGAAGCTCCTGCAACGCCCCATCAAACTTCGAATACGCAAGAAGAAAAAAGCATAAGAGATAGAAAAGGAACCACACGAAAGACATCTCTGCTATACGCTCCGCTATCTTGCGGTACCAGAAATATGCTCGCGACGGAATGAGTCTGACGCATCCGCCATATTCGCAGTTTTCGGGAGCGAGTGACTCGTTGGCGCTGAGGGAATCAAAGCCCCGGAAAGTACTCATCAGATCACCATCTATATACCCTCTCATCAGATCAACTGCAAGCAAACAGAGCCAGGCGGCAATGATGATCGATATGAATGAGAAGATGAGATTAGCCTGATCGCTAATGAAGCTTTGCATGTCGGATGCCGCCTGTTTAACGGCAGCATTCTTCTCATCCAAAGAGATGCCCTTGTCCGCATAGGTCTTGTCAAGAGCACTGAGTTTTTTACCGAGGTCGTCGAGCTGAGAACTAATTAGCCAGCCAAAGTATCCCCCGGCAAAAAACATGATGAGGGATGTAACTTGTTTTATAAGCCCTATGATTCTTCCCAGAAGAAGATACTTGTCGCTGAAGGGTTCCTTTCTGGGGGAGAATAAGAGGAAGAAAATCGGTTGGGAAAAGGGCAGGAACAACAACACATGCACGATAGCACATGCACATTCGCCAAGGACCGTCGGCACTTTATGAAGAAAACCCGCCAGTCCAACAAGCAATAGATATATGCATATGAGCGCTGTAGTGGCCGCATGCTTGACTTCGTCCAGTTGTTGCTCCCCCAGATTCGTCATTCCGATTGATCTCGATTTTCCAGTTTCCGCAAGGGGACGTTCTGTCTGACTCCGTTCTTACCGTCGTGACTTTCGCCCTGGACGAGATCCCCATGCAATGCCTCGACAAGCTTGTTATGAGAATCCGTCCCACTATGAATCGATTGACTCTTTCCCTCCTCCGGCTCACGACGCAGGGTCTCGACGAGATCAATGAAAGCGCGTTCCTCCTGCTCCACGCAGTCAAGGAAAATGGAACAGAACGATGTGGGATCGCCATCCACCTGCCATGCTTCCAGACTACGCGCGTAGGCCCGGCCCGCGTCATATTTGATGGCCACGGGACGGTATCCATGCCCGAGCAGTATGAAGTTGAGCAGCTGGCGGCCGGTCCGCCCGTTGCCGTCCATGAACGGATGGATGTTCTCGAACATC
>CALBBA010000254.1 GCA_937926755.1 uncultured Collinsella sp. | reverse complement strand
CGTATTTGGGCTTGCCTGTCTCGGGGTCCTTGGCACCAATCAGCGTGCTCGCGCCGTCGTTGCTGTTGATCTGCCAGACGCCCTCGGGCGTGGCGTCCTCGCCCGGCTTGCCCGAGATAAAGTTGGCCTCCCATACGATATTGCCGCTCTCGTCGTAGTAGCGCGCGTGCTGCTCGGACAGATCGACATCGATGTATGCCTTCCAGTCGGGTTCGCCCTTTGCGGTAAAGGTATCGGCCTTCTGGGAATACTTAATCTCGATTTCGCCGGTCTGCTTGTTGTTAATGGCGTCCTCGACCTGCTTGGCGAGCGAGCTGCTGTCGATGGACCAACCAAAGTCACCGCCTTCGACGGCGCACTGCTTGCCATCGGCGCGCGTCCACCAGCGAGTGGAGCCCACGGTATTAAAGCCGTTGGCGAGCTCGGCTGCCCAGCTACTGATCTGCGACGTATCGAGCGTGGGGTTGGCCGGATCGGCAAAGCTGATCCACTGCAACACGGAGCTGCCATCAACCTTGCCGGCATCCTCGCCGTTGAGCTTGAGGGTCACGTTGACGCCCAGGAAGTTGTTGGCGGCATCACATGCGTCCTGAATCTGATCATCTGTCAGCGTTTCATTGAGTGGCTCATAGGCATCGTTGCCGAGCTTGGAAAGATCTACGGTCTCGGCCAGCGAGGCAAGCTCGAGCTCGGCATACTTAATGACATGCTCGCGGTTGATTTTTTCGTTGGAGCGCGCCTTCTCGACGGTAAACTTGCCGGCCTGCTCGTCATAGGAGCTATTGGCCTCGAACGTGCCCGAACGGCCCTCGTTAAACTCGTCGATAGCGGCGCCCAGGTCCTCCTCAAACTTCTTTTGGTCAAAAGTGTCGGAGAGCATGGACAGGTCGACGTCTTGATCAAGATCGACTTCGTTGGAGGTAGCGGTTGTTTTGGTCTTTCCGCTTAAGGATTCCACAAGGCGGACCGGCCATACAAAGGCTTCGTTGTGGCTGATGATCTCTTTTGCGGCAGCTTCGCCGTCGACGATGGGCTCATCGGACTCGGGCTGATAGGTCCAGCTAAAGTCATCTCCTGTCACGGTGAGTTTATAGTGCTTCCATGCCGAGTTGACCTTGGTGGCGGCAGACGACGCGTTGGAGAACGAGACGTCGACGCCGGCGACGGTGGTGTTGGGGTAGGCTACCTGCGAAAACGCTACGACGCCTACGATATAGACAATGACGATTAGACCAAGGACGACAAAGAGCGTTGTCTTTTTGCCCGACTTATTGTTCTCGGCGGACTTGCGCGCGGGGCCACGATCGCCTCGAGCGTGCGTGGGGGGCTGCTTGGGCGCATTGCCGTTTGCCTGACGCTGCTGACGTTGTTGACGCTGCTGTCGCTGTTGGTTCGGGCGTTGGGAAGCGTTTGCCGCACCACGCTGCCGACCGTGACTCGGCGCGATAGGACGCGGCGACTGAACGCTGCCGGTGTGCCTGTTCGGCTGCTGCGGATCGGGAATCAGTTGAGTTCGATCGTTTTGCGACATCGTATGCATATCCTTCGAATTTCGCCTTGCGGCTCATCGTGTTTTTACTGGGCTTGCATTATAGCGATTGCCCTGCTGTTTGTGGTACGGAAACGGTGGCATTCGAAAGAGCTGGGACAAATGTCCCACCTTTGAGTCGTTCTTAGTCGCTATCCGCACACACCGCATTTTGCGCAGGCCGAAAGTGCGGCCGGAGCCTGCGCGATGCCGCCCTTTGCCGTCTCGCGCAGCGTGGCTGGCAACGCGTGGCCCACCGAGAGCATTACATGTGCCATCTGGTCAAACGGCACCAAGCTCTTAATGCCTGCGAGGGCGAGTTGTGCCGAGCTAAAGGCCGCTGCCACGCCGATGGCGTTGCGGTTTTTGCAGGGCACCTCCACGAGGCCACCGACGGGGTCACAAACGAGGCCCAGCAGGTTACTCAGCGCGATGGAACTGGCGTCGAGCGCCTGCTCGGGCGTGCCGCCGAGCATCTGCACCAGCGCGGCGGCCGCCATGGCGGCGGCGCTTCCCACCTCGGCCTGACAGCCGCCCTCAGCGGCGGCGACGCAGGCGCTTGTGGTGAGGTTGAGGCCGATGGCGGCTGCGCAGTAGAGCGCGTCCATGACCTGCTCGTCGTCGAGCTGCAGGCGATCGGCGAGCGCCAGCACGCAGCCGGGCACAACACCCGCGGATCCTGCCGTCGGAGCTGCGACGATTACGCCCATCGTGGCCGAGCGCTCGAGCACGGCCATGGCGCGGGCTACGGCGTCGGTCTGGACGGCGCCCATCAGGCTCGTGCTCAAATCGTTGCGGCCGGTGGCATCGACGAGTTTGGCCTCGCCGCCGATAAGCCCGCCGAGCGATCGCTGCGGATTGGCGATGGGGGCCGTGGTCTCCTCGCGCATGACGTCGAGCACGCGGTGCATGGCGGCGACGGCGTGGGCCTCGCCGGTCAGACGCGCCTCGCGCAGGGCCATGACGGCGCCGATGCTGAGCCCCAGTTCCTCGCACGCATCGAGCAGCTGCTCGCCGTCGTCGAAGATCTCCTTGGCCGAGACGCCGGGGGAGAGCGACGAGGCAGAACCGGGGAGCTCGATAAAGGTCGCGTAATCGACATTGTCGAGCTTGCGTAACATGGGGACGACGGTGTCGTCGGGCGCACCGTCGGTCTCAAAGACGGAGTAGGCCTGGCCGCCCACTTCGGTTCGGTAGGTGCGGCAGAAGGCGATGTTCACGTGGGCGTAGGCGAGCAGGTTCGTGAGCGCGGCGAGCACGCCGGGAACGTCCTTGTGCGCCACGAAGAGCGTGGAATACATGCCCGAGATGTCGACGCCGACGCCGTTAATGCGGCTGATGCGCATCTTGCCGCCGCCCAGGCTCTCACCGCGGACCTGTGCCGTGGCGCCCGTGTCGTCGACCATGTCGATGTCGACGGTGTTGGGGTGGATGGAGGCGTCGTCGCCCTTGATGTCAAAGTGATATTCGAGGCCCTGCTCGCGTGCGAGGTCGAAGGCCTGCTTGATGTTTTCATCATCGGTGTCGAGGCCTAGGATGCCCGCGACGAGTGCACGATCGGTGCCGTGGCCGCGGTAGGTGTGGGCGAAGGAGTTCCACAGGCCAAAGGTGACTTTGGTGATGCGGCCTTCCAGCAGGCTGGCGGCAACTTGGGCGCAGCGCAGGGCGCCGGCGGTGTGCGATGAGCTGGGGCCGACCATGACGGGGCCCAAGATCTCGAATGCCGAGGTCGTAGCTAGTGTTTGCGGCTTGCCTGCCATATGCGCTCCTGTTCTATCCCGTCGTTCCGAGGGCTTTGGTATTTGGTCGTCTGCTCTACAGTCCTGGCTCGCACGGAGGCCACATTAAGTGGCCTCCGGCTCGAGCGGAACTCGCGATCGACCAAATACCAAAGCCCTCGGAACTTAGGATACATGGTTGGAGTGGCTGGATGTCAAAATTTATCAGCTGGGGACGTGCTGTTCATTGCGCATCGAAATATTCACACCACCGTGTAAATGAAAAGAAGTACCGGTTGGGGCCGGTACTTCTTTGTGCGTAAAACTGTGTTGCCAAGGTCTGGCGAATCGTCTTACAAACCGCAGGCTGCCTTGAGTTCTTCGACTCGGTCGGTTTTCTCCCAGGTGAAGTCGGGGTCTTCGCGGCCGAAGTGACCGTAGGCTGCTGTTTTCTCGTAGATGGGGCGACGCAGGTCTAGGTCGCGGATGATGGCACCTGGGCGCAGGTCGAAGGTCTTCTCTACGGCCTCGACGATCTTGTCCTCGGCAACATGTGCGGTTCCGAAGGTGTCGACCATGATTGAAAGGGGCTTGGAAACGCCGATGGCGTAGGCAAGCTCGACTTCGCAGCGGTCGGCAAGGCCGGCGGCGACCACGTTCTTGGCGACCCAGCGCGCGGCATACGCGGCGGAGCGGTCAACCTTGGTGCAGTCTTTGCCGCTAAAGGCGCCGCCGCCGTGACGGCCGTAGCCGCCGTAGGTGTCGACGATGATCTTGCGGCCGGTCAGGCCTGTGTCGCCCATGGGGCCGCCAACGACAAAGCGTCCGGTGGGGTTCACGTAGATGTCGGCGTTGTCCCACGGCATGTTCTCGGCAGCCATAACCGGCGTAATGACGTGCTCGATCAGATCGGCCTTGATCTTGCCCATGTCCTCGATCTCGGCGGCGTGCTGCGTGGAGATGACGATGGTCGTGACCTCGACGGGCTTGCCTTCCTCGTAGCGCACGGTGACCTGGGTCTTGCCGTCGGGACGCAGATAGGCGAGGGTACCGTCGTGACGTACGGCGGCCAGGCGCTCGGCCAGGCGGCTTGCCAGGTAGTGCGGCATGGGCATGAGGGTCTTGGTCTCGTTGGAGGCATAACCGAACATCATGCCCTGGTCGCCGGCACCGATCAGGTCGATCGGGTCGGTGGTAGCGCCGGTCTGGGTCTCGAAGGACTCGTCGACGCCCTGGGCGATATCGGGCGACTGCTCGTGGATGAGGCTCATAACGCCGCAGGTGTCGCAGTCAAAACCGAATTTGGCACGGTTGTAGCCAATGCGGCGGATAACGCCGCGGGCGATTTCCTGCACGTCGACGTAGGCCTGGGTGCGGATCTCGCCGGCGACGATGACGGTGCCGGTGGTCACGAGGGTCTCGCAAGCGCAGCGGACGTTCTCCACGTTGGCAGGCACGCCGTTGGGGGCGATGTAGCCCTGCTCCTGGAGCTCTATTTCTTTGGCGAGGATTGCGTCGAGGACGGCGTCGCTGATCTGATCAGCGATCTTATCGGGATGACCTTCGGTCACCGACTCCGACGTAAAAACGAAGGACCCGTGTTGGGGCGGGATGGAACGAAGTTCTTCTGACATGATTGTCCTTTCAAAAACGTGTCCCGGCGACCGTTACCATTCCGCCGGGCTCTCTATGCAAGGGCACATCATAGCGCGTAATTCAAACATTCACACCCTTTCCGCACCTACTCATTGGGGACAGACTTAAATGACCAGCCTTCCTAAGTGCCGACAGGTTGCCCAATGACTGGTCATTTAAGTCTGTCCCCAATGAGTAGGTAGGTGCCCTTTGTGCGGAGGTTGCTTTGATGCTTTATACTGGTGCAGTTAGACATCCATCCTGCAATCGAGGAGATTTCCATGGCATCAGACGTTCGCGTCCGCTTTGCACCCTCACCGACGGGCAAGCTGCACATCGGCGGCGCCCGCACCGCTATCTATAACTGGGCTTTCGCCCGCGCAAACGGCGGCACGTTCATCCTGCGCATCGACGACACCGACCCCACCCGCTCCACCGACGAGAACACGCAGATCATCCTGCGCGCCATGCGTTGGCTGGGCCTGGACTGGGACGAGGGTCCCGAGGTGGGCGGCGATTTTGGCCCCTACGCCCAGACCGAGCGCCTGGACCTGTACAAGCAGGCCGCTCAGAAGCTTTGGGACGAGGGCAAGGCCTATCCCTGCTTCTGCACCAAGGAGCAGCTCGACGCCGACCGCAAGGCCGCGCAGGAGCGCAAGGACCCCTTCCAGGGCTATCAGCGCCGTTGCCGCGATCTTGATCCCGAGGAGGCCCGCCGTCGCATCGAGGCCGGCGAGTCCTACGTCCTTCGCATCAAGGTGCCCGAGGACCGCGGCGACGTCGTCATCCACGACGCCGTCCACGGCGAGGTGACCTTCGACGCCAAGGAGCTCGACGACTTTGTCATCTTCCGCTCCGATGGCACGCCCACGTACAACTTCGCGACCGTCGTCGACGACGCCATGATGAAGATCACCCATGTCATCCGCGGCGACGACCACCTGTCCAACACCCCGCGTCAGGTCATGGTCTACGAGGCCCTCGGCGCTCCCGTGCCCACGTTCGCTCACATCTCCATGATCCTGGGCGCCGACGGCAAGAAGCTCTCCAAGCGCCACGGCGCCACCTCGGTGGAGGAGTACCGCGACGCCGGTTACCTGTCCGACGCCTTCGTCAACTACCTGGCGCTGCTCGGCTGGTCGCTCGACGGCGAGACCACGATCATCCCGCGCGATGTCCTGGCCAACAAGTTCTCACTCGACCGCATCTCCAAGAACCCGGCGACCTTCGATCCCAAGAAGCTCGATTGGGTCAATGCCGAGTACATCAACGGCATGTCCGATGCTCAGTTTGCCGACGAGATCATGGTCCCCGAGCTGCACGAGGCGGGTCTCATCGAGGGCAATGTCGAGTACGGCGAGGATTGGATCGACGCGCTTGCCGCCATCGTCAAGCCGCGCACCAAGATGCCGGCCGACGCCGTGACCGTCGCCGCTCCCATCTTCGCTACGGCCGAGACGCTCGAGTATGACGAGAAGTCCGTCAACAAGGGCCTGGCCAAGGAGGGCATGGGTGCCATTCTGGATGCCGCCAAGGCCGCTCTCGAGGGCGTGAACGAGTGGACGGCTGCCAACATCGACGCCGCGCTTGAGCCGCTGCCCGAGCAGATGGACCTTAAGAAGCGCGTGGTGTTCCAGGCCGTGCGCGTCGCCGTCTGCGGCAACATGGTGAGCCCCCCGCTGGGCGAGACCATGGCGCTCGTCGGCCGCGACGACTGCCTGGCGCGTATCGACCGCGCCCGCACGATGGCGCTGTAGCAGCCGCGTAAACGCATGTATCCGAGCCCCGTTCACACCCGAGCGGGGCTCTTGTTTCTGAAGACGCATGGGATGGGAGGTATAGGGGCCATGGCCGAGCAACTGTCGCTGTTTGGTTCGCCGGAACCGGAGGAGACTCCGGCCAAGCCTGAGTTCGCGCCTGAACCCGTCGCCGCCTATGCGAGCGTAGTCCTCGACATTCCCACCCGTGCGCTGTCCGAGCCGTTTGCTTATGGCATTCCCCGGTCCCTTGCCAACGAGGCGCAAATCGGATCCACGGTCCTGGTCCACTTTGGTAACCGTGCCGCCGCGGGCTATATCGTCGACATTGCGCCTGAGCTGGGTGACCTGCAAGGCATCAACGCCCTCGACCCAGCCCGCATTAAAGCCATCGAGGCTATCCTCAGCAAACCGCTCTTTACCGCCGAGGCTGCACGCATTGCGCGCTGGATGAGCCGCGAGTACGTCGCAACGCTTTCCGAGTGCCTGCGTTTGTTTTTGCAGCCGGGCGGCAGCCCGCGTGTGGTCAAGGGCGACGACGGCGTGTGGACGGTTGAACGTCCAGCCGTCAAACCCATCCAAAACCGCTGGGTGATGCTTACGCCCGAAGGCTTTGACTACACGCCACCCAAGACCGCGGTCCGCCAGCGCCAACTCATCGAGGCGCTCCAGTGCGGACCGGTCACGACGCGCGACCTCAACCTTCTCTATAACAGCATGTCGGCGACCATCAAGGCGCTCGAAAAACGCGGCGTCGTCGTGGTGGAGGAGCGTCGTGCGTGGCGTGGCTGCAGCGAGCAGACCACGCTGTCCTCGGCAAGCGGCAAGGCGCCGGTCTCCCTTACCAACGGCCAGAAGCAGGCACTCGCGCAGATTGAGCGCGCCCGTCTGGACGCTCATGGCGACGTGGTGCTGGTCGACGGCGTCACCGGCTCCGGCAAAACCGAGGTGTACCTCTCCGCCATCGAGCGCGTGCTGGCAGCCGGCCGTTCGGCCTGCGTGCTCGTGCCCGAGATCTCGCTGACGGCCCAGACCGTCGGCCGCTTCCGTTCGCGCTTTGGCGAGACGGTCGCCGTGTTCCATTCGCGGCTTTCGGCCGGCGAGCGCCTGGACCAGTGGGATATGGTTGCCAGCGGTGCGGCCCGCGTGGTTGTCGGCGCCCGTTCGGCGCTCTTTTGCCCGCTCAGCGACCTTGGCCTCATCATCATCGACGAGGAGCACGAGACCAGTTACAAGCAGGGCTCCAGTCCGCGCTACCATGCGCGCGAGGTGGCGGCCGAGATGGCGCGCCGCTACCGCTGCCCGCTCGTGTTGGGCTCCGCCACGCCTTCTGCCGAGGCCCTCGACCGCTGCCGCCATGGCACGTATTACGGTGCCACTTGGACTCGCGTTGAGATGCCCGAGCGCCCGGGACACGCCGTGCTGCCTACGGTTCGGATTGCCGACCTGCGCCGTGAGTTTTCTCACGGCAGCCGATCTCTGTTCTCAAAACCCTTGATGGAGGGCTTGGAGCGTGTGGTCGAGCGCCGTGAGAAAGCCGTGTTACTGCACAACCGCCGTGGCTTTGCGCCCTTCTTGATGTGCCGCGAGTGCGGCTGCGTCCCCACCTGCAACCATTGCTCCACCGCGCTCACGTACCATGAACGCACGCATACGCTGCAGTGCCACACCTGCGGATCGTCATGGCGTGTGCAGCCGTACCCAGCGCCCACGAGTCGCTGCCCCAAGTGCGGCAGCCGCTATCTAGCCAAGATGGGCCTGGGCACGCAGCAGATCGAGGACGCGCTGCACCAGATGCTTCCCGAGGACGTCGCCATCATTCGCATGGACGCCGATTCCACGCGCGGCAAGGACGCGCATAAAAAGCTACTGGAGCAGTTCGATGCCGCCGATTGCGCCGTGCTGTTGGGCACCCAGATGATCGCCAAGGGCCTCGACTTTCCCGAGGTCACACTCGTGGGCGTGGTCAATGCCGACTTTGCTCTCAAGCTGCCCGATTTTAGGGCAGGGGAGCGCGCCTACGATCTGCTGGAACAGGTGGCGGGCCGTGCCGGTCGCGGCGATCGCCCCGGCGAGGGCATCATCCAGACCTACCTGCCCGAGGACCCGGTCATTCGCGCCGTCGCCGAGCACAACCGCTCCATCTTTACCGACTACGACCTGGACCAGCGTCGCGACGCGCTGTACCCGCCGTTTGTGCGCCTGGTCAACATCTTGGTGTGGTCGGCGAACCGAGACGACGCGCAGGACTACATCGGGCGCATCGCGAAGCTTCTCAAACGCCGCTGGCATGCCGCCGCGCCCGACTTTTTGCGGGCGGGGAGCGCTGTGCCGCAGGTGCTGGGCCCGGCTTCGTGTGTAATCGAGAGAGCCAAGGACCGTTACCGCTTCCATCTGCTTGTGAAGTCGCCGGTAGGGTACCATGTCTCTGATGATATCGACGCCTGCCTCAAAGAGGTGGGCTCCGTGCGCGGCGTGAGCGTGAGCGTTGACGTCGACGCCTATGATTTGATGTAACAACCCGAAAGGATGGCCATGGAAGCCAACGGAATCGTACTGTCGCCCGACCCTCGCCTGCGCCAGGAGTGCGCCGTCATCGAAGAGATCACCCCGGCGATCGAGGCACTTGCCGAGAAGATGAAGAAGATGATGTTCGAGAACGGCGGTTGCGGTCTTGCCGCCCCGCAGATCGGCGAGCTTATCCAGCTCGTTACCATCGACTGCGACTACAGCGACAAGAACGACTACGACCCGTACGTGCTTATCAATCCCGTCATTGTTGAGCAGAGTGACCATCTGGTGCCCTTTAGCGAGGGCTGCCTTTCCATTCCTGGCATCAGCTGCGAGATCGAGCGCCCTGACCACGTTGTCGTCGAGGCATACGATCTGGATGCCAACCTGATTCGCTACGAGGCCTCGGGCGACCTGTTCTGCGTGTGCCTGCAGCACGAGATCGATCACCTGCACGGCAATACCATGTTCGAGCGATTGAAGCCGATGCAGAGGATCAAAGCCGTCAAGGAGTACCAGGACGCCCTGGCCCGCGGCGCTCGACCGGGCGAGACGGAGTAGGTTTGTCCGTCCCCGGGGCACCCGCCTATATCATCCCGTGCTCAAACATTCTCGCTGCGCTGCGAAACTGCGCGCGGGACGATATAGGCGGGTGCCCCGGGGACTACGTTGACGCTGCTTGTCTCGCCCGGGTGCCGTGGGCCAGGGAGGGGCGTCTTCGCTGATAATTGCTTTGTTGGAAGAGCTGCTTTTATTGCGGCTCTTTCTTTGGTTTTGGGTATATTTGTTCTTGTTGAATTGTTATTGCGGATGGGCTGGGTACTTGGCTTTCCGCCGTTATTTGTAGCTATCTCGGCTTTGGTTGAGAGGAGACTAACTTTTATGCGTATTGTGTTTATGGGTACGCCTGATTTTGCTGTGCCTTCGTTGACTTCGCTTGTTGCGGCTGGGAATGAGATTGCGCTTGTTGTTACTCGTCCTGATGCTGTTCGTGGGCGTGGTAAGAAGCTTGAGCCTTCTCCTGTTAAGGCCAAGGCGCTTGAGCTGGGGTTGCCGGTTGTTGAGGCTGATCGTATGACGGCCGAGGTTGTTGAGGCGCTCCAGGCTGCCCAGGCTGACATTTTCTGCGTGGCTGCCTATGGTTGTATTTTGCCCGATGAGGTGCTACATATGGCGCCGCTTGGCATTGTGAATGTTCATGCGTCCTTACTGCCTCGTTGGCGTGGGGCTGCTCCTATTCAGCGTGCCATTCTTGCTGGTGATGAGGTTGCTGGCGTTTCCATTATGCGCATTGGACATGGCGTGGATACTGGTGCTTATTGTGCTCAAGCTTCCACGTCGGTTGCCGGTAAGCATGCTGAGGCGCTGACCATGGAGCTTGGTGAGCTTGGCGGCAAACTGTTGACTGATACGCTTCCCTCGCTTGCCGATGGCTCGGCTGTTTGGACTGAGCAGGATGAGTCGCTCGTCACACATGCTGCCAAGATTTCTAAGCAGGAGATGCGCCTGGATCCGCAAATGGCGGCACTTGATTGCGTGCGTCATGTGCTTGCTTCGTCCGATACCGCGCCTGCTCGTTGCGTGATTGCCGGCAAGACCGTGCGCGTACTCGATGCTGCGCTGGCCGATATTTCGCTTGGCGAGGGCGGCGTTGACGTTAAGAATAAGCGTGTTTACCTTGGTCTTTCCGATGGTGCGGTTGAACTGCTCGAGGTTAAGCCCGATGGCAAGCGTGCCATGGCCGCTTCTGCTTGGGCTGCTGGGCTGCAAGGCGCCGATCTTATCTGGGGTGTTTTGTCATGAGCAAGCTGTCTCCCGCGCGCAAACTTGCGCTCGATGTGCTAATGGAGGCCGATCGCCGTGGCATGTATGCGCGTGACGTGCTGTCCTCTCGCGCATCGGCCAAGGCTATTGACCAGCGCGATTCCGCTTTTGCCGCCCGCTTGGCGCTGGGTGTGGCCGCTACGCAGGGTATTTTGGACGAGCTGCTCGATCAGTTTCTCGATAAGCCTAAAAAGGTTGCGCCGCGTGTTCGCATGGCACTTCGTATCTCGGCCTTCGAGATGCTCTACCTGCATACGCCCGGCCGCGTTGCCGTAAGTCAGGGAGTTGAGCTCGTTCGCTGTGGTGCTAAGTCCGCCGCTGGCTTGGCCAATGCTGTACTGCATAAGGTTGCGGACAATGTTGAGGACTTTGCTACTGCGTCCGATGTGGATGAGTCTGAGCGACGCTTGGTTCGTCTGTCGCGCCTGATGGGTCTGCCGCGTTGGCTGTGCGCTCGTATTATGGCGTCGTTTGACACGCCCGAGGGTGCGCTTAACTTTGCCGGCAATCTGGCCCCCGCGCCGCTGGCCCTGCATGAGAACGCCTTTGCGACTAAGCCCGATCCGTATATCTCGCAGCTCGTCGCGCCTGTCTTCCCGGGCTGCCATGCTCCGGTTGATGCCCAGGTTACCGTTGCTTCGGGTGTGTTTGAGCGTGCTGCCGCGGTGGCCTCGGACCTTAACGCTCAGCTCATCGCCACAGCTGCCACGCGCCCTGGAAGCTGCCTTGAGATTGGTGCCGGTCGCGGCACCAAGACCTATGTGATGATGTGCCAGGCCAAGCGTGCGGGCTATGAGCGTCAGCATACGGCGCTCGATCTGCATGATCGCAAGTGCGATCTGAATCTCGCTCGTCTGCATAAGGCCGGTATTCAGGGCGTTCGCACGGTTTCGGGTGATGCCTGCGAGCTTAATGAGGTGCTCACATCGTTTGATGCCATGCTTGGCGAGCCGGTTAAATTCGACACTGTCTTTATCGATGCACCGTGCTCGGGCACCGGAACCATGCGTCGTCATCCCGAGATACCGTGGCGTCTGACCGAAAAGGATGTGACGGTTGAGCTGCCCAAACTGCAGCTGTCGATGCTAAAGGAAGCCGCCGCGCGCGTGGCTGCCGGCGGCGAGCTCATCTATGCGACGTGCTCGGTTTTCGACGAGGAGAACACGCAGGTCGTGGAAGCGTTCTTGAGCTCTCCCGAGGGTACCGGTTTTAGCCTGGAGCCGCTCTCCGAGGCGCAGATTCTGCAACTTCCCGAGTTCGATCCGGCCAAGAAGCTCGTCTCCGTACGCCAAAACGACCGAGGCCTCTTCCAAAGCGTGCCGGTAAACGCCGACTCCTACGACGGCCACTTCTGCGCCAGGCTGGTCCGCAACTAACTACTAAGTTGCGGTGAAATAGGGATTGAAAAGCCGCTTCTGTCCGCCAAACAGTCCTTATTTCACCGCAACTCACAAGGAAACCTGGGTAGCTTGATTAGCTACCCATAGAGCAAAGAAACAGCCCCGCGATCAACGCCGATCGCGGGGCTGTTTGGTTTCTAGTGGCTGTGCGGGCAGTTGGCGCAGCAGCCGCTGGTAGCGCTGGTGCTGGAGCCGCCGCTTCGCTGGTCGGTGTTGTAGAAACCGCTGCCCTCAAATTTAATGCCACTGGCCGAGAACGTCTTGGCCGCCAGGGCACCGCAGCTGGGGCATACGACCTCGGGAGTCTCGGACATGGGATGCTCAACCTCAAACACGTTGCCGCAGCTCGAGCACTTGTAATCGTAGCGCGCCATAATACTTCCTTTTCAGCACAAAGCGGGCAGATTACTCTGCCCGCAAAAATTCAAACGACTGTAACTGTACCCTATATCGGGGGTTTTATCACGCTTCGCCCCAGAATCTATGGTTGTTGCGCAGGAGCTGTGCGGTTTTGCCCTCGGCGGCTGCAATGTCCGCCTCGTCAGCCTGCCAGGTCCAGTTGCCCGTGGCAACGCCCGGAACGTTCATACGTGCGTCGTCGCCAAGCCCCAGGACATCCTGCAGCGGCATCATCACCAGGGGAGCGTCGCTTGCCAGCGCGTCGCTCATCAGCTTTGCCGCCACCTCAACACCGCTCGGCTCGTCGCCGCCCGCAAAGGAACGCGTGCACCAACCGGCCAGCGTCGATGTGTCGTGTGTCGAGGTGTACAGAATTTTGCCGGGCGTGGGATGCACACCGCAACGAACGTCGTAGTCGCTAAACTCCAGCACGTCCATGCCGGGGAAGCCGCAGGTCGAAGCCATGGCACGAACGCCAGGCGTCAGATAGCCCAGGTCCTCGGCGATAAAGTTGAGCGGACCCAGCTCGTCATAGGCGGTCTGGAACAGGTCTTTGCCCGGTCCTGCCAGCCAACGCCCGTCGGAGCATGCCTTACCCGCGGGAATGCTGAAATAGCTATGGAATCCCAGGAAGTGATCCAGGCGCACGCGGTCGTAGAGCGAGAACGCGCGGCGCAGGCGATCCATCCACCAGCTATAGCCGTTCTGCTTCATGTGGTCCCAGCGGAACGTCGGGTTGCCCCATACCTGACCCTCGGGCGCAAAGTTGTCGGGCGGCGCGCCGGAAATCTCAATCGCCTTGCCGGTATCGGTCAGCCAGAAGTTCTCGGGTTCGCTCCACGCGTCTGCCGAATCGTCCGACACGTACATAGGAATATCGCCGATAACCTCGATGCCCTTCTTGTGCGCATAGTTCATGAGCTCGCACCAAGCCAGGTCAAAGCGGTACTGCATGTACGCCTGAAGCTCGGCCTCGTTGTGGAAGCGCTTGTCGTCGATCAGATGCTCGTTGTAGCGCGCGACATCTGCCGGCCAATCATGACGCGACTCGCCCTCAAAGTACTTCTTAACGGCCATGTAGACGCAGTATTTCTCGAGCCAATCGGCATTGCGATGTTTAAACGCGGTGTACAGCGGATCGGCATCCTCGCCTCCGCGGGCCTTCCAGGTCTCAAATTCGGCTGCCAGCTCCTCGTGACTCTCGGGTAGCAGGTCGATATTGCCTGCAAAGGCCGAAGGACCGGCGTAAGGGGAGCGGAAGAAGTCCGTGGGGTTGACGGGGAGAACCTGCCAGTAGCGCATGCCCATGGCGGCCAGATGGTCGATAAAACGACGCGTGGGCGCACCGATTGTGCCGGGCTTGCCGTCATCGGTCGGCACCGAGGTGATGTGGCATACGATGCCTGCGCCATGATCGAGCGGCTCCTGCAGGCGCTCCTCGGTATGGTGATAGATGATCGATGAGCCCAGCGGGTACAGGTCGAGCGTAACCATGCCGTTGTGGATTTCGCACTCGTGGCCGCTGATCACGTCGCTTGCACATTCGCCGAGCGCCGGGATCGTCACGCAGTGCGAATTGCGCAGGCTGCGGTTGATGATAACCGTCGCGGCCTCGCCGTCTTTGCCCGTGCGGGTGTAGGCCAAGACGTCGTCGTTGAGCGCGAAGGCCTTGATCTCGTCGTCGACCATAAACGGCAGCGCGCGGCGGACGGCAGACGCGTTCTTAACAATGGCCAGCGTATCGAAATCGTGGAGCTGGTCCTTGGTCGGCAGGGTGCGGCGGGTGGCCGGCGTCGTGAGGGGCCCCACACCACATCCGTCGCCGCAAAAAAACGGG
>CALBBA010000253.1 GCA_937926755.1 uncultured Collinsella sp. | reverse complement strand
GTTAACTATGGCTACGTCGTATTTGATTCAGAGCGATCTTGGTGGATCAGCGAATACTGCTTGGCTCCGAACGCCCCTATGCCCATTGAGAATACAAGCGATGAAATAGCTCTTCTCGCATCCCAAGATGACATCGTTGCTTTGAAATTTGACGAGCTGTCTTTTGGTATTGCAGATCTGGATAATAACGTTGTTTTAGATGAGAAGGGATGCCGGTCAACAGCGGTGTTTTCTGTGGGAAATAGCCGCAGCGGATCTCCAGGCAGGTTCGAGGATGTTTTCGTATCGCCCAAAGACCTGTATAAGCAAGGATATGTCATTGACGCAAGTAAAACAATTTCAGGGATGATAACGCCTACACAATCAGAGGTTATTAAAGAAACGGGGACCTATGCTTGCGATGTGTCTGCAATGTTTGCGGTAAGCAGCCATTATGTAACGCTAAACCGGCTCAAATTGCCAGACTTATATCATGAGCTTTGGCAGTTATCGGGAACATCCGGCGATCCAAATAAGTCATTCGATCAAGCTACGGGCCTTTACTTTACCCAAGGAAGGACTCCATCTCCAAATGCTGCCCCGGCTATTAAGGAGTTCTGTGCTAGGCGCGGGAAAAGGCTTGAGACATCATTTGCTTGGTATCCATCTTGGGATTCTTTCAGGGCAACTGCAGATTCTGGAAATCTCAGTATTTTTTCTGGGACTCTCAGGTCAAGCCATGACGCTCATGCGATGGCTGTTGCGGGATATGTGGCTATGCATAATACATATTCAAATGATAAGAAATATATGCTTGTTGTCTGGGACGGTTGGTTCAATCAGCTGCGTTTTCTTCCATATGACACAACGATTTATATATCGCATGAAGGGACGTATTGTGGAGAGTGACGGCGAAGATGATAGAAAACGCATACGTAAAACGCTGGGGCTTCTTTGCGCATTTCTTGGGATATTGGTTGTCGCGGCCTATCAACCGAGCCCCTCGGTCGTTGGTGGAAAAGATGACGAACATATTTCAGTTGAAGTACAGACGCTGTCGGATATTCATAACGGGCAATTTGAGGCGCTTATGCCAAGTGGTTGCCGTAAGAAAATCGATATGCGCCGTAAGTCAAGTTCCGGATATGTCTCAGGGTTGAAAGCAGGTGATAAATGGATTCTAGTTTTTGTGGAAGATAAGGAACTTGACGGGACTGTTCTGTATCCCCATTCAGCTGAGAAAGTCAAATAAAGTAGACAAGGGGAATGAAGAATGATTGATAGAAAGCAGTTTTTAGGTCTGATGGCAGGGGCTCCTATTTTGATGCGAGCTGGGATGGCAGAAGCCGTGGAGTTGCCGGACGCTCGGAAGCGATTGACGCTCGTGGTCGACACGGTGGTCAGAGATGAAAATGGCAATGAAAAAACGCGAACAAGAAGCAGAGAGACTATTTTCACGCCAGAGAGCGAAATTGTGTCTGCGGACGCTATGGCCGGTGATGTCATAACAATCCAGAGGGAATCAGATGAAACGTTGCCGCTGCTTGCCAAGATTGAGCTCACGGTCGCTTATTTTAACGATAAAACAGAAATTGAGATTCGTTCCGGAAAGTACTCGATAGTCCAAACCGATCCGCTTGTGATGTATGCAAACGCTTGGTACGCGCTCATGCAGAAGGATAAATACGTGATGAATAACTTCACGGAAAGCGAAGCATCATATGAAACGGGGTGGGGGCCAACGCCATACGACGCGGAGAAAGATAAGTGGACGTGCGGATCAGGCATGGGTGCGACGATTACGGACTTTATTAACGATTCAACATATAGTTTTGCTATCGACTGTTATATCGAATAGACATGACGGCATAAAACGAATTGGCTTATAAGCATGTCATTACTTAAGCAAAGCTGAAATCTTGGCATCTAGTGCTCGGGACTGCCCAGCTTGGGGTACAACTCATCGTGAACAATGATGGCCCGCCACATGTTTGGCGGGCCTTTGGTTATTTGACGAAAGGATTGCAGCTATGAGCGAGAACGATTCCCAGCGTCCCCAGGATGCGGGCCACGCCGGCGAGACTCAGCAGCAGCCGCGCGTGCAGGTGGAGTCGACGCCTGCCGACGGCAACATTCCCTACGTGCAGGCCTACGACACGCAGACTGGCAAGCCGCTGAGCGGCCAACAGGTTGTAAACAAGCACACGGTGGTCAAGACCAAGACCAAAAAGCTGCCGATCTTTATTACGGCGCTCGCTGGTTGTGCGTGCGGCGCCCTGCTGGTCATCGCGCTCATTATGAGCGGCACGCTCGATATCGGCGGTGGCAGGAACGCCGTGACGGCGGGTGCCTCGGGTTCATCGACGCAAAAGATCACCATCGACTCCGAGGACACCACGCTGGCCGAGGCCGTTTCTGCCAAGGCGTTGCCCTCCGTCGTTTCCATCACCGCCACTTCGAGCGGTAGCCAGAATGGCTCGCTTTCGCAGTCTGCCGACGAGTCGGACAGCTCGGGCAGCGTCGGCTCGGGCGTTGTGCTCGATACCGAGGGCCACATCCTCACCAACAACCACGTGGTCGATGGCTATGACCAGTACGTGGTGACCATGGACGACGGCACCACCTACGAGGCCGAGTTCGTGGGCAACGATGCCTCGAGCGACCTTGCCGTCATCAAGCTCAAGGACGCCGATGCCTCCAAGCTCACCCCGATCGAGATCGGCGACTCCGATAAGCTCAACGTGGGCGAGTGGGTCATGGCAATCGGTTCGCCGTTCGGTAACGAACAGTCTGTCTCTACGGGCATTGTGTCGGCGCTGTATCGCTCCACGGCCATGAGCTCTACCAGCGGTAACACCATCTATGCCAACATGATTCAGACCGATGCCGCCATCAACCCGGGCAACTCCGGCGGCGCGCTCGTCAACGACAATGGCGAGCTCGTGGGTATCAACTCGCTCATCGAGAGCTACTCGGGCTCCAGCTCGGGTGTGGGCTTTGCCATTCCCGTCAACTACGCTAAGAAGATTGCCGACCAGATCATTGACGGCAAGACGCCGGTTCATCCGTATCTGGGCGCCACGCTTTCGAGCGTTAACGCGCTCAATGCCCGCACTAACAAGCTGAGCACCGATAGCGGTGCGTATGTGGCGAGCGTCGTCGAGGACGGTCCCGCAGCCAAGGCCGGCATTCAGGAAGGCGATGTCATCACCAAGCTGGGCGACGACGAGATTACGAGCGCCGACGGCCTGATCATCGCACTGCGCAGCCACGAGGTGGGCGAGAAGGTCGAGATCACGCTCATGCGCGGCAAGGAAGAGAAGACGGTTACCGTCGAGCTGGGCTCCGATGAGGAGTTGCAAAACCAGCAGCAGAACGATAGCGCGACCGACACCGGCAACGGTAGCATTACCGAAGATCAGCTGCGCCAGTACCTGGAGGAGCTGCTCGGTCAGCAGGGCCAGGGCCAGGGTCAAGGTTACGGCCAGGGCTACTAACCAGCCGTTTCGCATAGTTTGAAGCCAGAGGGGCTGTCCCGCCAACGCAGGACAGCCCCTCTTTTTGCGATGGATCCCGGGAACGGGGGAAACGGATTATTTTGAGCTGGCAAGGAGCTTGGTTCGGAAGGGCCTGAACTAACTGTCCGCCCCAGTTTGACGGCTGCCGATTCGGTGCGGTTCGAAAGGGCTATTCGGCCTCATTGCGACCGGTGGTACTCTAGT
>CALBBA010000252.1 GCA_937926755.1 uncultured Collinsella sp. | reverse complement strand
CAATCGCAAGAAGATGACGGGGCGGAATGTCAATCCTGGTCTAACAGAGCCTTAAAAAATCATTCCCGGGCGCCACAGTACAGTCTTTTTGTGACGGGAGTCATGGAATGATTATTTAATCCCCGTCCCAGAATAATCATTTAGGTGGAAGGAAAGACGGATGTCCAAGCCGCGTCGTCGTAAGCAGAAAAAGCAGGTTAAGCCCGAGCTCAAGCTCAGGCAGTTTGCCGCTACCGAGCTTTCCGACCAGCTTGCCGCCCAACCCTCCGCCGCCGACCTGCCGCGCTTTATGGTCGACACGGTCGCCGGCGCCTATGCGCCCGCCGATGCCGAGCTCATGATCAAGGGCTTCGGCGCCGCGGTCACACGCCCGGTCACGCTGCGCGCCAACACGCTCAAGGCGACCGCCGAGGACATCGCTGCGGCGCTCGGTGCCGCCGGCATCGCCCACAACCCCGTCGCTTGGTATCCGGACGCCTTTATCCTGCCCGAGGCCCAGGTTTCCGACCTATGGGACCTCGACATCTACCGCGACGGCAAGATCTACCTACAGAGCCTGTCGTCCATGATGCCGCCTTTGGTGTTGGGCGCCCAGGCAGGCGAGGACATCTTGGACATGTGCGCAGCCCCCGGCGGCAAGACGACGCAGATCGCCGCCCTCACCCAGGGCCAGGCACACCTCACGGCCTGCGAGATGAGCATTCCCCGCGCCGAAAAGCTTGAGTCCAACCTCCACCGCCAAGGTGCCAAAAACGTGCCCGTCATGCGCATCGACGCACGCGAGCTCGACGAGTTCTTCCGCTTTGACCGCATCCTGCTCGACGCTCCCTGCACCGGCACGGGCACCGTCATCAGTGGCAACGAGAAAAGCCTGCGCGGCCTCACCGAGCAGCTGCTCGTCAAGTGCGCCCGCTCGCAGCGCGCGCTTCTGGACCGCGCCATGGGAGCCCTCAAACCGGGCGGCACGCTCGTCTATTCCACCTGTTCGATCATGCCGCAGGAAAACGAGGACGCCCTGCAAGAGGCCCTCGACAAGCACATGGATTGCGAGCTTATCCCCCTCGACGGCACACCGAGCGAAAGTGAAGCGCGTCGCGCCCAGGATGCCGGCGAGGAGCCGCATATCGAGTGCAACGCCCTCACCGAGGCCATCGCCGCCGGCCATGTCTCGGCCATCGCCAACGGTATGCCCGGCACGCTGACCATTCCGCCTAGCCGCGATTTTGAGGGCTTCTACATTGCCCTGATCCGAAAACGCAGCTAGCGCACGGATCAAAAACTCAACAAGCTATCTCTGTGCGCGTTTGCCCTGCTGGTCGCGATGCTGTTTAAGCATCGCGCGCTCCTTGCGTTCGGCCCTTTTGCCCTTAATGGCCGTGACCACAAAGTAGATGACCGCGGCGGCAACGATTGCGCCCACGCACAGGCCAATCGAGCCAAACATTGCTGTCAATTCCATACCGCGTCACCTCTCTTTTAAACGGGACTTTCAAGATAGCACCTCGATCCTCGCCATCACAGCTCCTTCACGTTCTCCCGCCCTTCGGTCTAACGGATGGTGCGGCGGGGAAAAATCAACTCGTCAAACGATTTAGCAAGCACAACGCTGCCGGCACCCTGCCGGCCGCCATCGCATAGAATCGAGCCTCCATGGATACCCTCAACGACCTAAACGAACGCGTCGACGCCTTTGTCGGCACCAGCTCCTTCGACACGCCTGCCGCGGCAAACGACCAAGCTCCCATCGATGTACCCGCCGAGGTTCACGAGGACATCGTCGCCTCGGTCGATTTCTCCGAGGTCGAGCTCGCAGACGAGTTCACCGAGCCCCAGGTAGCCGTGACCCCCAACGGACTGCTCCCCATGGAGCCCCTGCCCATCGACGGACGTCTGCGCAAGGCTGCTCTTCGCATGCCCGACGAGATCGAGGAGGCCAGCGGCTTCACGCTCTTCGGCCGCCGCATCAAGTCGCTCATTTACACTACCGATGTCGCGGTTATCCGCAACTCCAACGCCGATGCCGTTTTTGCGGTCTACCCTTTCACGCCGCAGCCCGCCATTACGCAAGCGCTGCTGACCGTCGCCGAGTGCCCGGTCTTTGTAGGCGTGGGCGGCGGAACTACGACCGGTAAGCGCTCCGTGCAGATGGCAGCCGTCTCCGAGATGCAGGGCGCGGCGGGCTGCGTGGTCAACTCCCCCGCTACTGCCGAGATGGTCGAGCACATCACCAACATCGCCGACATCCCCGTCATCGCCACGGTCGTACGTTGCGACGACGATGCGCATGCCAAAGTGCGCGCCGGAGCCAAGATTCTCAACATCGCCGCCGGCAAAAACACGCCCCAGGTCCTGCGTGAACTGCGCGAGCACTATCCCAACCTGCCGCTCATCGCGCCGGGCGGCAAGACGCCCGAGAGCATCCGTGAGACCATCGCCGCCGGCGCCAACGCCATCATCTGGACGCCGCCTTCGGCACAGCAGCTACAGACCGACATGATGCAGCGTTATCGCAAGATGAAGGAAGAAGCCACACCTGTCATCTCGCGCGACGATGTGCCCATTATCGACCAGGTCGCCGCCGCCGAGGTCAGCCAGGTCGAGAACATGAATCCCGATGTGCCGATTCCCGACGAAGTCATCGAGCGCGTCGCTTCGATCCACGAGCGCGTCGAGGAGCATCGCGCCAACCGCGGCCTCAAGCCGTCACTGCACGGCTTCTTCTTCCGCGGAAAGAAACGCTAATCGTAACAGCAAGGCCCGCCCCACAAACGTGAGGCGGGCCGTTATCGTTTGAGCAATCATGCAGCGACGTGATGGGGCAAATTAATCCACGCGCTTGTCGCCCATAAAGAAGAGCGCCACCGTACCAGGTCCGGTATGCGAGCCAATCAGAGTACCGATGTCATTGATCTCAATCTTGCCTTTAAGCTGCGGAACCTGTTCCTCAATCAGCGCCGCAACTGCCTCGGCATCCTCGCGGCACGCCGAGTGCGACATGATGCACTTACCCGAATAATCCGCACCGTCCAGCACGTGTGCCATCATGGTCTTAGCCATCTCGGAAATCGCGCGCTTCTTAGTGCGAATCTTCTCACGTGGCGACAGCTTGCCGTCGCAATCGACCGTCATAAGCGGGCAAATCTTAAGCGCCGTGCCGATGATCGCGCTCGCAGCCGAAATGCGACCGCCTCGTAGATAGCTCGACAGATCGGTCGAGAAGAACCAGTGGTGCAGGTTGAGTTTGTGCTCCTCGATCCAGGCAGCCGTCTCGTCGAGTGAAGCCCCGCTATCGCGCACGTCGGCGGCATATTCCAGCAACAGGCCAAAGCCCGAAGACGCCGCCAGCGAATCGATGACGCGCACCTTGCCGCCCTGGGGATAGCGATCCGCGAGCATCTGCGCCGCAACGCAGGCCGATCCATACGTGCCCGAAATACCCGACGACAACGTCAGGTGCAGCACGTCTTTACCCTCGGCAACAAACGGCTCCCAAAACTCCTCGTACTCACCCACGCTCACCTGAGACGTCTTGGGCATGGCGCCCGCGGCAATCTGGGCAAAAAACTTGTCCGGCGTAATCGACTGATACAGATCGTCCGTATGGACAACATCGTCGATCTCGTAATGAAAACACACGACAGGGATATTGCGCGACGCAAAGAACTCACGGGTTCGGTCGGCGGCGGATTCACAGGTCAGGACAAAATCACTCATATGAGGCTCCTTACTCATTGCTGCGCAAATTATCGCACAGTGAGCCTACATACGGTACATATGTCCACTATTTACCAAATCGAACCAAAAATAGCGAACATCTTTACCACCATCGTCTCCACCGGCCCCACGCATAAATATCTGAGAAAACACCCTCTGTCGTCTCCACTCAACCGCCATATCCACCTCAACTAAATCGATTTACCAAACCGTTCAGCCGACAATTCAGCCGCCGGCGCAAAATCGAAACAAAAGCGGCGCATACTGATAAACGTTTGACGCTGTTTATCAGTTTTACCAGCCCCATCGGAAGGTGTTTCATGGTCGCATTCGATCGCAACCCGCAAGACTTCAAGTATCTGCGCCTGCTGTCGAGACAGTTCCCCACCGAACAATCCGCGTTTACCGAAATTATCAACCTCTCGGCCATCCTCAACCTACCCAAGGGCACCGAGCATTTTATGAGCGACGTGCATGGCGAGTACGAAGCCTTTATGCACATCCTCAACAACTGCTCGGGCGTCGTGCGCGAGCATGTCGACGAGATCTTTGGCGACACGCTCTCCTTTGACGAGAAGGGCGAGCTGTGCACGCTCATCTACTACCCGCGCGAGAAGATCGAGCTGGTCCGCAGCCGGCGCGAGGACTCGCCCACCTGGTACAAGACGATGCTTGACCAGCTCATCATGGTCGCCCGGTCGCTTTCAAGCCGCTACACGCGCTCCAAGGTGCGTAAGGCTATCCCGCGCGATTACGCCTACATCATCGACGAGTTGTTGCACACGCACCCGGACGAGAACAACTATCGCGTGCGCTATCACGAGCGCATCGTGGAGTCCATTCTGGAGACCGCCAGCGCCGACGACTTTATCGAGTCGCTCGCCTCGCTCATCAAGCGCCTGGCCGTCGACCACCTGCACCTGGTGGGCGACATCTTCGACCGCGGCGGCGGCGCGGCCAAGATTATGGACCGTCTGCTCACCTACCATTCGCTCGACATCCAGTGGGGCAACCACGACCTGCTGTGGATGGGTGCTGCGGCGGGGGAGCCCGCCTGCATCGCCACGGTGTTGCGCAACAACCTACGCTACGACAATTACGAGATCCTTGAGAACGATTACGGTATCTCGCTGCGTGAGCTTGTCGCCTTTGCCGATGCTACCTACACCGCCGGTGAGTCCATCACCCCGCTGATCAAGGCCATCAACGTGCTGCTCTTTAAGCTCGAGGGCCAGATTATCCAGCGCCACCCCGAGTTCGATATGGCAGACCGTCTGTTGCTCGACAAGGTAGATCGCGACGCCGGCACGGTCGCGCTTGCCGACGGCAGCGTGTGGCCGCTCACGACCAACGACTTCCCCACCGTCGACCCGACGGACCCCTATACGCTCACGTCTCAGGAGCAGCACATCATCGACAAGCTCGTGTCCGAGTTTGTCACCGCCGATCACCTGCATCGCCATATCGATTTCCTCTATTCCCACGGCTCGATGTACAAGGTCGCCAACGGCAACCTGCTGTTCCATGGCTGCGTGCCACTCAACGAAGACGGCACCTTTAGCAGCATGAACTGCCTGGGCACCTGGCACACTGGCCGCGATTATCTCGATTTTTGCGACCACATCGCCCGCCACGCCTGGCGCGTGGGCGACCGCGACGCTCTCGACTGGATGTGGTACCTGTGGATCGGCTTTAACTCACCCGCCAGCGGACGCCTGGTGCGTACCTTTGAGCGCGCCTATATCGCCGATAAGAGCACCTGGGTCGAGCCGATGGACCCGTACTTTACGCTTACCAAGTCGCCCTCGGTCTGCGACGACATCATGCGCGAGTTTGGCGTCACGCCCATGGCATGTTCACCAACCGGCCACATCATCAACGGCCACACGCCCGTTAAAACCACCAAGGGCGAGCAGCCCATCCGCGCCGAGGGCAAGCTGCTGGTCATCGATGGCGGCTTCTGCCGCGCTTACCATCCCAAGACGGGCATCGCCGGCTATACGCTCATCTCGAGCTCGCGCGGCTGCCGCCTCAAGTCGCACCGGGCCTTTACGACGGTTGCCGAGGCACTCACGCGCAACGTGGACATCGAAAGCGAGACCAACCGTTTTGACCAAGCGGACCGTCGCCGCATGGTGAGCGACACCGATACTGGCGCCAAGATCCGCAGCCAAATCCAAGACCTGCGTCAGCTGCTCGATGCATATAGAAACGGTGCTATCGAGGAGCGCGCCTAGCACCACCCGCGGGGATTGGCTAAACTTGCTAAGTTTGTCATCCCCACGGCGCCCCGGCGCCGGCTTAAGGCAGGTACCATGCAAAAGCTCCTTGCGCAGATCATGAAATTTGGCGTCGTCGGTGTCATTGCCACGGTTATCGACTTTGGCATTATGAATCTGCTCCACTACGGTCTGGGCCTCAACATCCTAATCGCCAACACCAGCGGCTTTATCATCTCACTCATCTTTAACTACCTCGCAAGCATGAAGTACGTGTTTGCGCACAAGGAAGGCATGAGCCGCCGCCGCGAGTTCATCATCTTTGTCGTGCTTTCCGTGATCGGCTTGGCTCTCAACGACGGCATCGTGCTGGCGCTCAACGCCGGCCTGGGACTCGAGGCCAATATCGCCAAGATTTGCGCCACCGCGCTTGTCATGGTCTACAACTTTGTGACCCGAAAGATCTTCCTGGAGGGCGACGAGACAAAATAGCTCGAAACCCCTGCAGCATTACGGCGCCCACGGACGACGCGCACTCAGCGCAGTATCGTCCGTGGGTGTCGCTCGTTTACGGGCAAATTTTCAACGTTTGCGGATTAGCTCTTGAAAATTTGGCGAGTTCATATAGTTCTTGGCAAAGACCTTACGTTTCCCTTGTAAAAGCTCTAAAGTATCCTCTGCTCGATTCATCAACGCATTGGATGTGATTACGTGCGCAAGGCGCTGGCACAACCTCATACCAAGCAGTTCCTCAAGTTTGCTGTCGTGGGTCTTATCTCCTTTGGCATCGACTGGGGCATGCTCATTGCGCTCGTCGAGCTGTTCCACCTCGACTTTTTGATGAGCACCACGGTTTCGTTTATCACGTCCGTCGTGGTCAACTACTGGCTCAGCATGAAGTACGTGTTCGACCACCGCGAAGGCATGAGCCGCAAGCGCGAGTTCACGATCTTCACCATCCTGTCGGTGATCGGCCTGGGCCTCAACGACCTGTACATGTTTGTGGGCGTCACGTTTTTGAGCATCGGCTACCAGGCCATGAAGGCCATCGCCACGTTCCTCGTCACCTGGTACAACTACTTCAGCCGCCGCTTCTTCCTCGAGGGCGCACGGTCATAGTCGATTCACTATTTGCTTGAATGTATAACCGGTTGGAATTCCCGTTCCAACCGGTTTTTTTGTTTGCAGAGAGACCCGGCGACCCAGTCCCATTCGCATGAAAAACGGGCGGTCCGGATGTTGGTCCGAACCGCCCGTCTGGCGCGCTATGTCGAGGCCTCTAGCCCGTTACGTAATACCAAACAACGTTGTCGCCATTGGAGAGAACGTAGTTACTGCAGGCCGTCATGGGCGTTGTGCCGTTGACGGAGTACATCCAGCCGCTCGTGCCGCCGTACTGTTTCTCGGCCAAACCACCAATCGCGGAGACATACGTACCGTACGACGAGCCATGTGCGTTGACAGAAAGGCCCAGCGCGCACAGGGCATCGTAGACGGTAGCGCCTTCGTTAAAGGTAAAGGTGCCACCAGAGGACACAGGATTGCCCACAGCGCTCGATGTGACCGAAACCGTCACCGTAACGTAGTTGGACTCCTGTGAGCCGCTTTGGCTGCCCGAGGAGGCGTTTCCACCATTAGAGGATGAGGCTCCATCAGACGACTGGCCACCGCCCGAAGAAGCACCGCCAGACGCATTGGAAGTATCACTGGCTCCCGTATTTTGGGCAGCGGATTTATCGCCAGACTTCTTGCCGCCCCGGTCCTCGGACTTCTTGCTATCCGAGTTTTTGTCCGATTCCTTGTTTGAAGACTCGGAATCGTCCTTGTCGTCGTTCGAACCCTTGGACTCATCTTTTGCGTCATTCGATGACTTGGAATCCTTGGAACTGGCCTCGCCCGAAGTCGTAGTCGAGCCAGACGCCTTGGTGTCCTTGGTGACGACGCTCTCCCCCGTCACGGTCTGAATGATCCAGTCGATGGACCAGGCACCGCTTGTGGAAGGATGGACGAAACCCAGCGAGACGACGATCAGAATGGTGCATGCAGCAGTCAGAACGCCGAGGAGCGCCTTGCGACGAGAGGTGGACGCCGCCGAAGCGGCGCCCTTTTGCTTTGGATCATCGAGCTGGATAAACGAGGAGTCGGGCTGTTGCCCGCTGGTCTCCTTGGGCTTATCGGGCATTACCGTCACCCTTGCCGCGCTTGGTCAGCACGAAGACGGCGATGAGCGCGAGGCCAATCACGCCGGCGGCGATGCCAACGATGGCGAGCGGATTGGTGCCAGTCTCCTGCTCGGAAGCACTAGAGGACTTCTTAGCAGTGGTCGTGGAAACAGCACCCGTATCGGACTTGGAATCGGACTTCTTGTCGGACGTGCCGTCCTTCCTGTCAGACTTCTTGTCAGACTTCTTCTCGTCCTTCTTATCGGACTTATCGGAGTCCTTCTTGTCGGACTTGTTGTCCCTGGTCTCGGTCTTGGTCGACACCGTCGTCTTGGTCACCGGCTTCTGGCCCGGGGCAATAACGCCGCCCTTCGAGCCGGAGCCAGAACCAGCGCCAGCGCCAGCGCCACGCCGCCGACCTGCGCCGTGAACTGCGCGCTCAGCGAGAGGTTCTTGTAGCGGAACGTCGTGCCGAAGCCTGCCTTCCAGTCGGGGATTACGCTGCCCAGGTGCTCGAACTTCTTGGAGTCGGTCTCCTTGGTCAGCAGCGGGTAGCCGGTCTTGGCGTTGATGATCTGCATGCCCGAGCAGTCGACCTGGTTGCCGTTTTCGTCCGTGTAGGTCGAACCCTCCGGCGCGTACTCGTAGTGGCTGGCCGAATAGAGCTGGTGCATGGACTTACCCACGTACGAGTAGACGAATATACGGCTGCCGATGGTCGTCGAGGTCGAGGTCTGCAACGGCGTTGCGGGATCCCATCCGTTCTGCAGCTCGTTGAGTTTGTTCTTGTTGAGCGACCAGTTGCCGTTGATCTCCCAGTTGATGTCCTTCGTGCGGACGGGAACCATGCGGAACGTGACCTCGACACCCTTGTTGGTAATCAGGCCGGCGTTCATCTTGCGGGACGTACTGCCGGTTTCGGCGCTCGTTTCGGCGCTGATGATCTGGTTGCGGGTGCTGGTCTTGTAGAGCGCCACGTCGACATTGAGCCGGTTGCCCAGGAACTTGGTTTCCAGGCCGACTTCCCAGCTGCTGGTCTTTTCCGGGAGGATGTACGGGTAGTTGCTGGCCGTAGGCAGCGTGACGCCGCCCGGATAGTCCGTGGTCGAGTAGTCGTCGTAGAGCGAGAAGACCGAAGTGTCGTTACCCACTTGTGCCCACGAACCGCGCAGCTTGATCATGTTGACATGAGGGGAGTTGATCTTGAACGCCTTGTCGAGCAGGATACTGGCCGATACCGACGGGTAGAAATAGCTCCAGTTGGAGGGAGCCAGCGTCGACGACCAGTCGTTGCGGGCCGTGACGTCGAGGAAGTAGGTGTCGTCCCAC
>CALBBA010000251.1 GCA_937926755.1 uncultured Collinsella sp. | reverse complement strand
GTGCCGAGATGGAGGTGCAGGACAGCCTCATGCGGCAGGCCGCCGCGACGCTCGACTATACGCCGACGGATAAGGAGCTGGAAGCCGGCAGCGACGCGCACACGTCGTCGATGGGAATCTCGGTCCTAGGGGCATCCTCGCGGGTGACTGTCACGGTGGTCGTAATCATATCGAGCAGCTTTTCGGCCGCGTTGCCGCTGCGCGCTTCCTGGATATAGCGCAGCGTGCCCGAGAGCACGACCATCGTGGTGATGATGATCACCGTCAGCGGGTCAAAGTCTTCGGGCGTGCTGCCCATCATCGACAACGCTGGAAACACCATGTCGGTCGCTGCCGAAATGATGGCCAGGAAAAACAGAATCGCCGTGAAGGGATTGACGAACGCGTCCGCAAGCTTGCGGGCAATCGACTTCTTCTTGCCACGCGTGACCACGTTACGCCCGTTGTCGGCTTCGCTGTGCGCGACCTCGTCGCGATTAAGGCCGCCGAGATTCGAGCCGACCCAGGATAGGGCCTCCGTCAGCGGAATGGTCGCCGCATACTGGATGCGACCCTCCGCGCGATGCCTCATCAGTTCGTTTTGCGCCTGAACCGCAGACGGCGTATGGCGCATAGTCATCTTCTTCAATTGCCTCGCTCCGTTCTATCGATCGGACGCAGGGCGAATCAGCCGCGCGCCCCCATCAAAGTGGACCCGCGCCGGCAACTTCGTCCTGCGTTACTGGTACTGTCACTGCCGCTCACGGTCCTCACCTCTCTTTCGCGTCCGCGACTGTCTACAGAATAGAAAAGCCGCAAGACCGAGCACATGGCTGGTTTCTTGCGGCTTTCTTGCGATTTGGCAAGGATTGTCAAAGTGACTATTTGGATCGATGGGAGCGAATACCCGAAGCGTTACTCGGCCATTTTGTAGCCCACGCCCCATACAGTCAGCAGGTAGTGGGGGTTGTCTGGTTCGGGCTCAATCTTCTTTCGAATTTTGCGGACGAAGGCCATGATGTTGCTGTCATCGAGCAGATACTCGTTTTGCCACACCGCCCGGTAGATTTCCTCTTTGCTAAAGACCGTACCCCGGTTGCTCGCCAAAAAGGCAAGGATGTCGAACTCCTTGGGCGTGAGCGAGACCGGCGCGTCCGACACCTTGACGGTGCGCGAGGCCAGGTCGATCGAAAGCTCGCCGATAACGATGGGTCCAGTGGCGGCACTTGCCTGCGAGCCGGCAACCGCCAGCTCGATAGCAGTCAGCTTGCCCGATGCGATATCGGCAAACACGGGCGCGAGCTCCAGGGCGGCAGCGCTGCCAGACGAGAACAGCGCGCTGCTGAGCTCGGCGGCCTCGGCCGGCGTAATCGCGATGTTGGTTCTGTTGGTACGCATAGAACCGCCCTAGAACAAGCTGCTCGAGCGGGCCAGATAGACCCGCTTGATCGTCGAAGCAACAACAAGATACAACACGCTCAGCAGCGCAACGATGCCCAGATACCATACAGGCAGCGTGGCGAGCCCAAACAGCTGCGCCACCGGACTGAGCGCAAGGAGCGCCGTGACAACGAGCATGACGGCAACCATCACCACGAGCGGTGTGCAAGGACGATCCCCGTCGCGGACACTGCGCGTTCGCAACACCAGGAGCACGAGCGATTCGGTCCATGCGCATTCCAGCAGCCAGCCGGCTTGGAAGGTCGCGATAAAGGCCGCTCGACCCGCCGCGTCGAGCGCGGCAAAGGGCGCGCCGCAGACGGCGGGGCATACGCCCAAGAACAGAATGGCAAACGTAATGATGTCGAAGGCCGAGCTCGCAAAGCCAAAATGAAGCATAAAGCTGCCGAGCCCCTTACCCGACCAGGCCCTGGGGCGGGCAATCTCTGCATCGTCAACGTTATCCCACGAAAGCGCCAGGCAGGTGGCGTCGTAGCACAGATTGAGCAAGAGCAGCTGGGTAGCGGTTGCCGGCACAAAGGGCAGGAAAATGCTCGAGGCGGCAACCGAACAGATATTGCCAAAGTTGGAGCTCGATGCGATACGGATGTACTTGGAGGCATTGGCGAACGAAGTCCTGCCCTCGCTGACGCCCTCGGCGACAACACCCAAGTCGCGCTCGAGCAGCACCAGGTCGGCCACCTTTTTGGATTCGGCCGCAGCCGAGTCCACGACAATGCCGACGTCTGCCGATGTGAGCGCCGGCACGTCGTTCACGCCGTCTCCGATATAGCCGACGATGTGGCCGGAGAGGCGAATCAGGCTAACGATCTGCGCCTTCTGTGCGGGCGTAAGCTCGGCAAACACGCGAGCCTTCCCCACCCGGATCAGCGCTTCGGATTCCTCCATGGCCTGAAGCATGCTGCCGGTGATAACGCTATCGGCGGGAATGCCCAGGCGCGAGCATGTTGAGCGAGCGACCGAAGCCGAATCACCCGTGAGCACGCGCACCTCGACGGAAAGGTTAGACAGCGCCTGCACGGCGGCACGAGCGCTCGCCTTGGGCCGATCGAAAAAGCCCAAAAAGCCGCACAGCACCAGGTCATCCCAGTCCGCCGACGTCGTGCTATAGGCGACGGCGAGCACTTTGATGCCATCGGCGCGCATGTCCTCGGCAACCTCGTAGGCGCTCTGACGGCCATCGGCATCCATGGGCACCAGCTCGCCCTTAAAGTTTGCCCAGGCGCAGCGTGTGCACACGCTTTCAACCTCGCCCTTTACGATGGTCAGATGATTGCCGGGGCGAACCTGTAGCCCCAAACAACCAAGCGCCCCGGGCGTGGCGTCGAGCTTGACACCCGAAGCCTTGGTGACGTGGTCGAAGGGGTCAGAGGCATGCAGTGCAAAGGCGTGGCCAAGGTCTTTCGCGGCAAGGTGCAGCTCGGGTGCCGCGCACGCATCGGCAATGGCCCGATTGAGCTGATTGGCAGCGGCCCCCTGGCTCGTGCTCTCCAGATACGCCAGGTTGAGCGTCTGCTCGCTTTCGTTGCCCAGGATATCGGTGTAGTACTCGAGCACCGCGGCATCTTCGGTGAGCGTGCCTGTCTTGTCAACGCACACCACGTCCATGGAGCCCAGTGACTCCATGGCGTCAACGTTCTTAACGATGACCTGCTTGTTTTTTAGTCGATGGGCACTGCCCGAAAGGCAAACGCTCGTGACAACCGGCAGCATTTCGGGAACCAGGCCCACGGCCGTGCCCAGGGCAAACAGCAGTGCCTGCGCCCAGTCGCCCAGCACAAAGCCTCGAATCATAATGACAAACGGCAGTACGATGAGCATGCATCTTACCAGGGCGGCGCAGATGCTCTTGGCGCCGGCACCAAACTGTGTGCCCATTCGAGCGCGACGGCGCAAAACGGGCTGCTCATCGGCAATGCGGGCGAGGACGGTTGCCGACGCCTTGCCGTCGACAATGGTCGTTCCCGCGCGAACGGTCTCCCCTTCCCGCTTGGCGGTCTGACCGCTCTCGCCTGTAAGCGACGATTCCGAGACAAGGACCTGGTCGCCCTTGGCAAGGGTCACGTCGACCGGGCAGAGCATGCCGGCATATAGGCGGACGACGTCGCCGGGCACAAGCCGGTCGGCATCAACTTGAATCCAACACGCATCGACGCGTTTCCAAACGGCCGCGTGGTTCGCTTTAAACATATGGCGATCAAAGCTGCGCTTGGCCTCATTTTCGTAAAACAGGCGCACCAGGCCGCCCACCAGCCACATCAAAAAGAGCACAGCTGGCGCGAACACGCCCGTCTGGCCTTCCACCTGCGGCAGGACATCGACCAAAAAAGCCAGCCCGGCAAGCGCAAGCAGCAGCGACGAGAACGGATTAAAGAACGATTTTCTAATCATCGAAGCCTCTTTCTAGCACGGCTTCGATTGTATCCGAGGGCACTCGCCGACAACCCCGCCCCAACCCTTGCGACTTCCTTGCTTTTAGCCGTGACAAAAGGGTTGTCCCTTTGTCACATTATTCGGAGCGCAGGGCCTCTACGGGATCTTTTTTGGATGCACTGCGGGCCGGTAGCAAACCGGCGACGACCGTTAGCAGCACCGAAATCGCGATGAGCACCAGCGCATCCTGCACGGGCAGGCTCATCAGGTTGGGGACCTGTTTGGCCGCAAGCGCCCAAGCATTGACCGGGAAGCTCACGGCCACCACGACGACAACAGCAAAGACGCCGGCAATGAGGCCTTCGATAAAGGTCTCGGCATTAAATACGTTGGCCACGTTGCGCTTTGACGCGCCGATCGCGCGCAGGATGCCAATCTCCTTTTTGCGCTCCAGCACGCTGATGTACGTGATGATGCCGATCATGATGGAGCTCACCACCAGGCTGATGCTTACGAATGCGATGAGCACCAAGCTGATGGTGTTCACGATGTCGGTCACCGAACCCATGATGATGCCCATGTAGTCGGTGTACGAAATTGCCCGATCATCGTGGCCAGCGGCTTTGACCTGCTTGTTGTACGCATCGATGTGATCGAGTACGCGCTCCTTGGCCTCAAAGTCGCGCGGGAAAATCTTGACCGAGATGGGGTCCGCCTCGTCCGCATAACCCAACGTGGTCAGATTGTTGTCGTAGGTGAGCTTCGAAGCCTTGGCATAGCTCATCATGAGCGAACTCAGGTCCTCGGCGTCCATGTTGAAATGGATGGCACGAGCAAAGGCGCTCGCATCCACGTGCATGGCGCTCGCCAGGTTGGCAAAACTCGAAGACATCTGCGTCGCCATCTGGTCCATGAGCCCCGCCGCGGCCGCCTTGAGCTGGGACGATACCGTCGACGCTATCTGCTCGCTGATTGCCTTCATCACCTGATCCATAGCCTGCTGCAGATACGGAGCCAGCTGCTTTTGCACATAGTCGGTCATCGCCTGTTGCAGGCGCTCGGCCAGGGCATCGCCGCCGAGCGCCTTCAATTGAGCCAGGCATTGCTGCGCCGCGGCATCATGCTCAAGATACGTCGAGAATGCGGCAGCGAGCTTTGACGCGTCTTTAAGATCTTCGGGCGACAGCGCCTTAAACTGATCAGACTGCAAAAAGTCCTCAAACAGTTGGTTGGCAAGTATTCCCACCTGCTGCATTTGCTCGGGCGTGAGCTCCAGACCGTCAAAGATGCCCGAGAAATCTGGAGCCGGTGCTTGTGCCATGATGTCGCTGAAGTCGATGTCCTTCCCAACGCCCGAAAGGTCAAGGTCCAGCCCGGACAAGTCGATACCAGAAAGGTCTATACCGCCGGCCGCACCCGAGAGCGCCGACGTATCGAACGAGAACGCACTCTTCAGCGCCGCTTCGTCCACACCGAACATGCTGCCCAAATCCACGCCCTGTTTGGCCTCGCCTTGCAGTTCATCGAAAGACTTGCCCGTAAAGACATCCGTCTCGGGGTGGGCGAGTTGCTCCCGCACAATCTGCGAATCGGCGGCGCGCTCCATAAGCTGGCGAGTCAGCGCATGCGTATAGGCAATGCCCGGGGACAATGCGCTCGCGTTTGCCGCCTCGTTGGGTCGCACCACGCCCACAATGCGCACGTCAATACCGTCGGCAACCTTGGCTTTCATAAAGTCGGCGTCGCCAGACATGTCAGTCCACATGCCGGTCTCTTCGTTTTTGCGATAGGCATCGGCCGGCGACAGCACCTTAAACGTCGTGGACAGCGCATCGTCGTAGGTAAAGTCGGTGCCGGTCTCGGGTGCTTTGACCCCACCGTCGGCCGTCATGGCACTGTTTACCAGATCGTTGAGCTCATCGATATCCAGCGCACCGATGCTGTAGAGCGTATAGTCGCCCACCGTACCGCGGCTCGAAAGCACCATCACGGCTTCGTTGGCAGACGTGGGCCAATGACCGGCGACGACATCGTACTGGCTGTCGAGCAGGCTCTGGTCGTCAATCATCTCGTTAAAGACCGAGGTTCCCATGGATTCCATGCTCACCGTTGCCGCCGAGCTCGCGCCTCCGCTCATAGCCTCGGTCATTGCGTTGGGAACAAGCCGAACGGGCTTCTCATCGCCCTTGCCGGCACGATAGACAACCGGCGATACACCGTAGCCGTACTGAATGGCGTTGACCTCTTTGTCGATACCGTCGCCGCCGTCGTCAAGCCATGCCTTAAAGCTCGTCATGTCGTTGGACTTAACGCTCGCAAACATATCCTTTACGGCCGTGACCACGGGAATCTTATCGGTTCCCTGAGCCTTGCCGTCGGCGCCACCGTCTGACGAACCCTCGTTTTTGGACGCATCGTCATCCGCGGCCCCCTGTCCGCCCATCATGGACGACAGGTCATAATCCTGCTTGGAGATGGTAAGCGGATAGCTCGAGAGCGTATCCTCCTCGACCTTTTTGATGTAGTTGTTCACGCCGTTGGAGAGCGCCAAAATCGCCGCGATGCCGATAATGCCAATCGAGCCCGCAAAGGCCGTCATAGCCGTACGGCCCTTCTTAGTCATGAGGTTTCGGGCAGAAAGGCCCAGCGCCGTCACAAAGCTCATCGAGGTTTTGCGCGTAGGCTTCGCCTCGCGACGCGCGGCTTTGGCAACATCAAAGGGGTCGGAATCGTCGGTGACCTTGCCGTCCGCCAGGCTGACGATGCGCGTGGCGTACTGGTACGCCAGCTCGGGATTGTGCGTGACCATGATGACCAGACGATCGCGCGCAACGTCCTTGAGCAAATCCATAACCTGCACGGACGTCGTTGAATCCAAGGCGCCGGTCGGCTCGTCAGCCAGCACAATCTCGGGGTCGTTGATCAAGGCGCGGGCAATGGCCACGCGCTGCATCTGCCCGCCCGAAAGCTGGTTCGGGCGTTTGTCAACGTGCTCGCCCAGACCAACCGTCTCGAGCGCCTTACGCGCACGCTGGCGGCGCTCGGCATGTCCCACGCCCGTGAGCGTAAGCGCCAGCTCCACGTTTTCCAAAATGCTCTGGTGCGGAATGAGGTTGTAGCTCTGAAACACAAAGCCAATGCGATTGTTTCTGTAGGCATCCCAATCGCGGTCGCTGAAATCCTTGGTCGAGATGCCATCGATCAGCAGGTCGCCGGAATCGAAATGGTCGAGTCCACCAATGACGTTGAGCATCGTAGTTTTACCCGAACCCGAGGGACCCAGGATGGCTACAAACTCGTTATCGCGAAAAGACAGGCTTACGCTGTCGAGCGCTACCTGCGTAAACGACTGCGTAACGTACCTTTTGCAAATAACTCTGAGATCCAGCATGGACGGCAACCTCTCTCGCGCGGGCGCGCTCGCCCGCTCCCCCGCCGTTCACGTTCGGCGCGTTTGTCCTACTCTATCCTCATTTTTGGCCGATACCAGTGAGGAATGTAACGAACCGCGCCAAAAAACGAACGGGACAGCACGCCGCATGGCGCACCATCCCGCATATAACATCCCCGATGCGACAAAGAGGCTGTCACTTTGTCACATTCCAATGCGCGCTACTTTTCGAGCCCGCACGGCATAACGTTAGCGCTGCCGCGGCGAGCCTCAGTCACGGCTGCAAAGAAGCGATAGCCGCCCGAGAAGTTAAAGCACTCAAAGCCATGCTGCGCCAAAATGCGGCAAGCAATGTAGCTGCGAATGCCGCTCTGGCAAATCACGTAGACCGGCTTGGCCCGGTCGAGCTCGCTCAGGCGATTGCGCAGATCATCGACGGGAATGTTTACGAAACCATCGATATGCCCGCGCTCATACTCCCCTTCCGTACGAACATCGAGCAGCTGCACGCTGCCATCGCGTGGCAAGTTGGGCTCATCCTCCCAATGCCACTGCGCCAGTATGCCGCGATTGAGGTTCTCGATCATAAAGCCCGCCATATTGACGGGATCCTTCGCCGATGAATACGGCGGCGCGTATGCTAGGTCCAAATCCTTAAGCCTATCGCCGCGCATGCCTGCCTGGATGGCAGTCGCCAGAACGTCGATACGCTTGTCCACACCATCGATGCCCACGATTTGCGCACCCAGCAGGCGCAATCCCTGCTTCTCGAAGACAACCTTCATGGTCATGGGCGTTGCACCCGGATAATAACCCGCATGCGAACCGGGCGACAGGACCACGCTGTCGCAGTCAATTCCCGCCGCGTGTGCCGCCTTTTCGGATAGTCCCGTGCTTGCCGCCGTCAAGTCGAATACCTTGATAACCGATGAGCCCAACGATCCGAGGTAGCAGCTGTCCATGCCGGCTATGACATCGGCGACGACACGCCCCTGCTTGTTGGCGGGGCCGGCGAGCGAAATGACCGCGTCCTCGCCGGTCACCTGATGCGTGACCTGCACGGCATCGCCCACGGCATACACGTCGGCAGCAGAGGTCTCCATGCGGTCGTTGACCACAATAGCCCCCTTGATGCCCAGTTCGAGCCCCGCCTCTTGCGCCAGATGGCTCTCAGGTGCCACGCCAATGGCAAGCAGCACCATATCGGCTCCGATAGGGTCATCGCCCGCAACATGGGTGACAACGCGGCCATCAACTTCCTCAAAACCTGTCACATCGGCCTTGAGGCGCAGATCGATACCGTGCTCACGCACCTCGGTATGCAAAAGGGTCGCCATGTCGTAATCCAGGTTGTTCATAAGCTGGACGGGACGCTGCAGAAGGGTCACCTGGAGCCCCAGCTCGCACAGATTCTCCGCCGTCTCGACGCCAATGAAGCCGCCGCCGATCACGACGGCACTGCTCGGTCGCCGCTCTCGAACATAGCTGTGAATACGCAGCGTGTCCTCAACGGTGCGTAGGCTAAAGATTTTATCCGAGTCGATGCCCGGCAACGCAGGGCGGATCGGCTTTGCACCCGGCGACAGGATGAGCTTGTCATACGTCTCGACAAATTCCTCGCCCGTCAGCATATTGCGAACCTCGACCGTATGCGAATCGGGATGGATGGCAAACACCTCGTGACTCGTCTTGACCGCAATGCGAAAGCGATCCCAAAAGCCCTTGGGAGACTGCAGCGTCAATGCGCTCTCTTCTTCTATCACGCCGCCAATGTAGTACGGAAGCCCACAATTGGCATACGATACAAAACCCGTGCGCTCAAAGATGACAATTTGGGCCTGCTCGTCGAGTCTGCGCAAACGTGCCGCCGCCGATGCGCCGCCCGCGACGCCTCCAACGATAACCACCTTCATAGCTAACGCACCACCTTTCCCGTGTAGCCGCTTATGCCGCCGATATTCTTGACACTGCCATACCCAGAACGCTTAAGAAAACTCACAGCTTGGTTGCTTCGCGCACCGCTCGGGCAATGCACGAAAAGCTGCGTGCCCTTTCGACGTATACCCATGATGCTACCCCGAAGCAGAAAAAAGAGTCGCTGTTTCCAGCGACTCCCCTTCAGTTGTCTGTCCCACGGACTTACTGTTCGCTCTTCGCGAGTGCCTGATCGATCAGCTTGTTGAGCGCCTCGCGCTGCTC
>CALBBA010000250.1 GCA_937926755.1 uncultured Collinsella sp. | reverse complement strand
GAGGAGGTCGTGCTCTCCGCGAATGACGTCAACGTTTACTATGGCGACCACCATGCGCTGCACAATACGTCGCGCGACTTCCACAAGGGTGAGATCACGGCGCTCATCGGGCCTTCGGGCTGCGGCAAGTCGACCTTCTTGCGTAGCCTCAACCTCATGAATCGCGAGATTCGCGGCTGCCGCGTGGAGGGCGAGATCAACTATCGCGGGCGCAACGTGAACACCAAGACCGAAAACACCTACGAGCTGCGCCGTTCCATTGGCATGGTGTTCCAGCAGCCCAACCCGTTCCGCAAGTCCATTCGCGACAACATCACGTTTGCGCCCAAGCGCCACGGCATCACCGACCGTGACGAGCTCGACCGCATGGTCGAGGAAAGCTTACGCGGCGCGGCGCTGTGGGACGAGGTCAAAGACAAGCTCGATAAGAGCGCCTATGCGCTTTCGGGCGGTCAGCAGCAGCGTCTGTGCATCGCGCGCACGCTGGCGCTCAACCCCGACGTGATTCTGTTCGACGAGCCCTGCTCGGCACTCGACCCCATCTCGACGCTGGCGATCGAGGACCTCATGTCATCGATCGTGGCCGACCGCGCCATCGTTATCGTGACGCACAACATGGAGCAGGCGTCGCGCGTGTCCAACCGCACGGCGTTCTTCTACATGGGCGATATGGTCGAGTACGACGAGACCGACGAGATTTTCCAACGGCCCAAGGATAAGCGGCTGAATGATTACCTCATCGGCATGTTCTCCTAGTCCGGGACATGCTTGAGGCCTGCAGCGGCCACGGTTGCCGCAGGACTGATTGGAGAGGCGGGTCATCTCTTGCGGGAGATGGCCCGCCTTTTGCTCTGCGACCGAAACGACCACCACAAAGGGGACAGGCGCCTTCGTGGTGGTTTGGGGTGGGGCTCGCTGCTATCATGGACAACGTTGAATTTCTACGAAGGAGCAGGGCATATGGCGATTCTTTTGGGATGCGATTCCGTCAGCCTAGAGTTTCCCACCAAGCATATTTTCGATAGCGTGACGCTCGGCGTGGGCGAGGGCGACCGCATTGGTATTGTCGGTAAAAACGGCGACGGCAAGTCGACGCTGCTGAGCGTGCTCGCCGGCACGCTGGAGCCCGACGACGGCCGCGTGACGCATCGCCGCGGCACCACGATTGGTCTGCTCGGCCAAAAGGACCAACTTGTCGACACCGATACCGTGCATCATGCCGTCGTGGGCGACACGCCCGAGTATGAGTGGGCGTCGAGTCCGCGTACGCGCCAGATTCTGGCCGGCCTTATTAGCGATGTGCCCTGGGAGGGCATGGTAGGCGAGCTCTCGGGCGGTCAGCGCCGCCGCGTGGACCTCGCGCGCCTGCTGATCGGCGACTATGACGTGCTCATGCTCGATGAGCCCACCAACCATCTGGACATGCGCACCATCAACTGGCTTGCGCGTCACTTAAAGGCCCGCTGGCAGCGCGGTCAGGGCGCGATGCTCGTGGTCACGCACGATCGCTGGTTCTTGGACGAGGTCTGCACCAGCATGTGGGAGGTTCACGACGGCCAGGTCGATCCCTTCGAGGGCGGCTACTCGGCATACAGCCTGCAGCGCGTGGAGCGCGACCGCATGGCCGCCGTCACCGAGGAGCGTCGTCGCAACATGGCGCGCAAGGAGCTCGCGTGGCTGAGTCGCGGTGCCCAGGCTCGTTCCACCAAGCCTAAGTTTCGCGTGGAGGCCGCCCGCGAGCTCATCGCCGACGTGCCACCGGTGCGCAACACGTTGGAGCTGAAGCAGATGGCCACGTCGCGTCTCGGCAAACAGGTGGTCGATCTCATCGACGTGACGCAGATCTTCGAACATGCGCAGGGCGAGGCGGACATCGACGCGATTGATCCGGACGCCGCCGAAATGGAGTCGTCGGCCTCCCGCGCGGACGTGGTGCCGGCGATGTACGCCGAACCGCAGACGCACGGCAGCGTCGAAGTCGCCGTCGACGATTTGACCGATCCGCGATTGGTGGACGCCGGTGTGCCGGAAGCGCGGCAGGCGGCGGCGCAGGCGGAACAGGACGCGCAACAGCAGGCGCAATCGCAAGCATCACAAGAAAATTCCGACGAAACGGAAGCGGCGGAAGTGACATCCGCGGCGCGGAAGGTCACCGTGACTGGCCGTAAGATCCTCGACGACGTGACGTGGCTGATCGGCCCGGGCGATCGCTTTGGCATCGTCGGCGCGAACGGTGCCGGCAAATCGACCCTGCTGAAGATCCTCGACGGCACGATCACCCCGACCGCCGGCCATGTGAACATCGGCAAAACCGTGAAGTTCGCGGTGCTTTCGCAGCGCCTCGACGAGCTGGAGAAGCTCGGCAAATACAAGATCAAGGAAGTGCTGAGCCGCTACAAGCCGAGCTACATCGTGGATGGCAAGGAGACCACGCCGGGGCAGATGATGGAACGTCTCGGCTTCGAATCCGCGCAGCTCATGACACCGATCAAGGATCTTTCGGGCGGTCAGAAGCGTCGCATGCAGCTGCTGCTCATCCTGCTTGATGAGCCGAACGTGCTCATCATGGACGAGCCGGGCAACGACCTCGACACCGACATGCTCGCCGTGATGGAGGATCTGCTCGACACTTGGCCGGGCACGCTGATCGTCGTCTCCCACGACCGCTACCTGCTCGAACGCGTCACCGACCAGCAGTTCGCGCTGATCGGCGGTAAGATTCGTCATCTGCCTGGTGGTGTGCAGGATTATCTTGATATGACCGAGGCCATCAAGAACGGCAAGGATCCATTTGCTGACGAGAAGGCCGGGAAAACTGGCAAGGGAAGGAAGAACGGCGATGCCGTTTCCGCAGATTCCTCGACTTCCGCAGGTGATTCTGGCGATGTCGCCGACTCGGCTGCTACCGCGCCGAAGCTTACTGGCAAGGCATATCATGAGGCGTCTCGCCGTGTTTCCGCAATCGAGCGCAAACTTGCCAAACTTGAGGAGCAGAAGGCCGATGTGGAGTCGCAGATGGCCGCGCACGACCCGAGCGATTACGAGGGGCTGAACAAGCTCAACGAGCAGTTGCAGGCCGTCACGGATGAGT
>CALBBA010000249.1 GCA_937926755.1 uncultured Collinsella sp. | reverse complement strand
CGGATGGCGATGGCGTGGACGACCAGCGTGAAATCCAATGGGGCACGGATCCGCTCACACCCCAGAAAACATTCGATGTGACGGCACCCGCCGAGGATGCCGGGCAAGGCGACGTGGACGTGTCCGTGTCGGTGAACCTCCCCGCGAGCCAGGCCGCCACCCTCGACGTGCGCAAATATGACAACCCGTCGTATTTCCCGGACGATATGCCGGGGCTCATAGGGGATGCGTACGAGTTCACCGTTGACGGGCAGGTGGGGGCCGCGACGCTGCGCTTCCGCTTCGATGAATCGCTGCTGTCGGATTCGTCGTTCGACCCGGCCATTTGCTGGTTCAACGAAAAGGAACAGCGGCTCGAGGAGCTCGATACCACCGTGACCGGAAACGAGGCCACGGCAACAGTTTCGCATTTCTCGAAATACGTGCTGGTGAACCGAACCACGTTCCATGACTCGTTCTCATGGGAGGACGTGTGGAGCGACGAACAGTTCAATGCGGTGCAGACGGTGTTCGTCATAGACGATTCGGGCAGCATGTGGAGCAACGACCGCGGGAAGAAGCGCCTTTCCGTGGCCCGCGATCTTGTGGAGCGCTTCCCGGAGAACACCCGCACCGGCGTCGTGCGCTTCGCGGACGGAGTCACAGACCTGACCGGCGGACTCACGGATGCGCAGACCGCGAAGAACGCCCTGGCTGATGCGAACTTCTACGATTCGGGCGGCACCAGCATGTACCTGGCCGTGCGGCAGGCCCTGAACATGTTCCAGGGCGACGACGATACGACGCTACGCAACATCATCGTGCTTTCCGACGGAGAGACCTCCGACACGCGACTGCATGACAGCGTGGTCGCCGAAGCCAACAAGCGCAAGGTCAAGATCAACGCGGTCGGACTGGGCGGAGGCGGCCCCGGATCATATTTCGAACGATGGATGAAGGTACTCGCCAGCCAGACCGGAGGCGAATCCTATCTTGCCCAGAACGCCGATGCACTGGCCGGCATCTACGAGAACATCGGCAAGCTCATCGACATCGAGACCGACAACGACGGCGACGGCATCGCCTTTCCCCCGCCGCTCGCACCGTTCATCAGGGGCGTCAGGGCGGCTTACGCCACAGGTTCGACCGCGACGCTCGAATGGGTGCCCAACCATCCGGACGGCTCGGCGCAGACCTCAGCCGAGATGCAGGTCACGACGCCGACGGGTCCCACCACCGCGACGGTCGATGGCCCGGGTACGAGCCTGAAGCTGCCGACCGGCACCAAGGGCCCCTACTCCGTGCGCGTGCGCACCAAGGGCCTCGACGAGGACTGGGGCGCATGGTCGAGCGCGGCGGCATATACCGTGGCGGACGCGCCCCAGGCATTCTTCACCGACCCGGCTGCGGACGGGGCAACCTTGCGAGCGGTGCCGCATACCTTCACGTGGAAGGTGGCCGACGAGACGGGCGTCAGCCGACAGTACCTGTCTTTGTGCGACATCAGGGGCAACCTCCTGTGGAGCAGGACTGTGGACAAGGACGCACGCTCCTTTGTCCTCGGCTACGCGCAACACGCCTTCGTCAACTTCACGCCCTACAGGGTCATACTCACGGTCACGGCCGGCTCGTCGCTATCGGTCACCGTCTCGAGAACTTTCCGGACCGACTGGGCACCGCCAGCCAAACCGTCGCTCAACATCTTCGTCGACGAGAGGTTGGGATGCCAGCTGTCGGTATTCCCGGGCAAGGCCGACAGCGACGACACGCCCGAGACGTCCCACTTCACCGTGTCGCGCGTCCTGCCCGACGGCTCGACCCTGCAGCTCGGCTCTCACCTTGCGACGGGCGAGGGCGCGAGCGACCCGCTGCCTCCGCTCAACAGCGAGTTCGAGTACGTCGCGGTCGCCTACGCCGCGACGGGCGTGAGCACGGCGACGAGGGTCAAGACGACCGTGGCGAGCCGCGCGGTGGCTCTCAACTGGGGGGCCGGCGCTGAGAGGACGTGGCTCGGGCGCTATCTCAAGAAGGGCTCGAGCCGCAAGGTGACGCACGGGTACAAGATGCTGCACTTTGCCGACGGCGGGGAAGGGCTGCCCGTCTCGTACGGCATCAACGAACGGGACGTCAAGGACAGCATGGACTTCCTGCTGCTCGACGAGGAGGACTACAAGTCATTCCTCGAGGTCATGAACACCGCGGGACGCTTTTGGGTGCGCGATCTCTACGGCGAACGGTTCCGCGCCCGCCTGAGTTGCAGCGTGAAGCGTTCCAACGGCGCGTGGGTGGCCTCGTGCGACCCGACGTGGGAGACGTGGGAGGAGCCCGCTAATGGCTGATAGCTGGACGAGGCCGTTCGACGCCTCCTACGACTTCGTGCGCGTCTCGCGCGAGACGGGGCTCGAGCTCGACTTCGTGCGCGACATCGAGAACGGCGGCTCCATAGAGCGCAACGCGAACACGGCACTCTACGAGACTGCATCCCTGTACTTCGCCGACAAGTTCGACGTCGGCAACGACTTCCTGCGCGTGTACCTCAACGCCTCCTTCTCGGACGGCAGCGAGAGGCGCGAGTGCCTCGGCACGTTCATGCCCGTGGTGGACTCGGTGGACATCGACGGCGCCTACCGCGAGGGTCAGATCAACGCCTACGGCCTCCTGAAGCGGCTCAAAGACGACGACTTCGACGGGCCGTACGTGATCGTTGCGGGCAGCAATCTGGTTGATGAGGCCGTCAAGATAGCCGAATCGGTCGGCCTCACCGTCTACGCCGACCCCAGCAGCCTCCTTCTGGGCAGCACCTTGGTTTTCGGCGTGGGCAGGGACAACGACGCCAAGAACAAGCTGGACGCGGTGGACCTGCTCCTCAAGGCGGCCGGGTTCCGCTCGCCGGCGACCGACCGAATGGGCAACGTGCTCTACAGGCGCTACGTCGAGCCTGCCGACATGCCCATCTCGGCGGAGTTCACCGAGGGCAGGGACGCGCGCTTCATGTCGGACATGACCGAATCGACCAACCGCGCCGAGGTCTGCAACGTCGTGCACGTGGACTTCAGCACGCAGGACGCATCGGTGCGCGGCACGGCGGTGGACGACTCGCCCGATTCAGACCTGTCGACCGTCTCGGTCGGGCGCCGAATCGTCAAGAGCTACAGCTACGACAGCCTTCCGGGCGTGGACACCGAGGACACCAACCTTGTCGAGGGCGCCGCCAACGCCCTCATCGGCACCGGCAAGAAGTTGGATAAGAGCTTCAGACAGAGCGATTCGCACGGCAGCATCCAGACCGTCTACGTCTCCGACTCGCCGCAGGTGGGCGTGCTTTTCGGCATCAAGGTCGTCTCGAGTGGCGGGCGCGTCGGCTTCTGCCAGGACGAGGGGCCGAGCGTCAAGAAGGATACGGACTACACGCAGAGTGTGTGGGTCAAGGGCACTAAGGGCGCGACGGGCATCATACAGTCTTTCTGGGATCAGGAGAGGGCGCTTGGCCCGGTGACCAAGGGGTTCACCATGACTGGCGAGTGGCAGAAGGTCAGCTACACCTACCACGCCACGGAGAACCACAGCAAGGTCAGCTGGGGCTACTGCTACATCGACGGCGGCGAGGCCATCTTCGTCGCCGACAAGGTCGAGGAGGGAGGCAACGCCACGCCTTGGCCCCAGGACGCCATGCAGGCGGCGGCGGACCGCAAGGCGGCGGAGCTGCTCGCCACCGAGCGCGCCGTGACGCGCACAGACGAGTTCAGGAGCGTCTACAAGCCCGTCGAGCCGTGCATGGCGGTGGCGATGAACTACAGGACCGGCGGGGTTGTCGGCAAGCTGGCAATCCAGAAGCAGACGCTGACGCTTGACGCCGGCTGCGTCATAAAGCACACGGCGAGGAGGTACGAGCGATGAGCGATTCGGCGGTCGAGATCAAGGGCGCGGCGGCGCGGTTGGCGGCGGCGATTCCGTCGGGCGGCAAGCACCTGACGATGGAGTTCGGCACGGTCGTCGGTGTCCATGGCACGGCGCTAGACGTGATGCTGCGCGGTGCGGTCGTGACGGTTCCGATGGTGCGCTCCTGCACGGGGTGCGTCATCACCGACCGAGCCGTGATCCTGTCGCAGGGACCGCTGGCCGTGTGCATCGGCACGATGGCAGCGGTGTAGGCCGGCGTTACGGGGGCCCGAACCTGCAGTGTGGCGGGGAATGGGCCCACCACACTGCAGAACGGAAGGGAGGCCGGATGGAGGTACTAAAGCTGTTCGTGCCCTATGGGCCGGGATGGCTCGGTGGCGCGGCGCTAGTGCTCATCGCCGTTTATTTTGGTAGGCAATTTTTGGACGAGTACAAGCGACAAAACCAACGGAAGGGCGAGCTCGACCTCAAGCGCGAGGAGCGTAAGCAGGCCGAGGTGGACGAGCGCGCGCAGCGAGACCGGGAACGCTCGCAGATGGAGGGGCGCATCGCGGCGCAGATGGAGCGCAGTAACACCTTGATTGAGGGGATGAAGACCCTCATGGAGTCGGTCGTCGCGTCAAATGACGTGTTGCACGCCGATCTGGTCCACAGCCAGGCGCGCAGCCAGGGGATGGCCGAGAAGGTCGACCACATCTACGACCGCGTCGACCTCATGTACAACAAGGAGACAAGCAGATAGGAGCAATCAAATGACTGAGATTCAGGCCGGCCTCACCGTCGCCACGGTGCTCGTGGTGCCGTACATCGTGCAGGCCATCAAGACTAAGGCCATGACGGGCGGCGTCGCCCGCTGGACGGCCATCGCCGTCTCGGCGGGGTGCGGTGCTCTCACGGCCATGGCAGGAGGCGTGCCCACCGACCCCTCGGCGTGGGTGACGTCCATCTTCGCGTGTGTCGGCGGCGTGCAGGTGGCCTATGCCGCCTTCAAATCCGTCGGTATCACGGACAAATGGCTCGACGCGCTGCTCGCGCTCGGCGACATCAAGGAGGACTAACATGGCAGATTTCGCGAACGTCCAACCGGACGAGTACAAGCTCCTCGGCTGCAACTTCTCGGCGGGACGACCCTTCGGCATCAAGGGCGTCACGATCCACCATATGGCGGGTGACCTCAATGCGGCCCAGTGCAACAGCATCTGGGCCGCCAACGGCTGCTCTGCCCACTACTCGGTCGACCGCAACGGCTACATCGTGCAGCACGTCAACGACACCGACCGCGCCTACGCTTGCGGCGACGGGATCGGCACCGGACGCGGTAACGACACGACCATCTCGATTGAGCACGCCAACAGCGGCAGCAACCCGTGGACCGTCCACGAGAAGGCAATCGAGAGCGGCGCTCACCTTGTCGCGGCCCTGTGCCTGTACTACGGCCTCGGTCGCCCCGAGTGGTGCAAGAACGTGTTCCCGCACCGCTACTGGAGCGCCACGGCCTGCCCCGGCGAGCTTGCGGGCTCCCAGCGCGACCATTACATGCAGCGCGCTCAGGCGTGGTATGACGCGATGAAGGGCGGCAAGGCACCCGCCCCCTCCACCGCCGCTAAGCCTGCCGCGGCAAAGCCCTCTCAGGCGGCATCCGGCGGCTTCACGAAGGCATCTGGCAAGCGCATCCCCGTCCACTACTCCCTCCACCTCAAGGGCGGCGGCTGGCTGGACGAGGTGACCGACTTCGGCGCCGGGGACAACGGCTTCGCGGGCTACCCGTGCCGACAGCACGACCTCCTTTGCGCCCGAGTCGATCGCGGCACGCTCAAGTATCAGGTCCACACCATCGAGGACGGCTGGCTTGACTATGTTTCCAAGGGCGACCGCAACGATACCGTGAACGGTTGCGCCGGCATCGCCGGCCACACCATCGACGGTGTACGCATGTACTACGTGACCCCGGGCGGCGAGGAGTACAAGCAGGCGTGGTATCGCTCGCAGACCACCGCGCGCGCCGGATGGCTCGACACCGTGTGCGACGACGGCTCAACCTACGGCGGCGACGACTACGCCGGTTTCTACGGCGAGCCGCTCGACCGACTCCAAGTCTGCGTCACCGACGGCAACCCGTACTAGCATGATCGCGCTGGCTTTCGTCCTCGGCGCGCTCTTCGGCGGCACCGTGGCGACAATCGGCCTGTGCCTCGTGAGCATCAACGGGCGCTAGCCGCGGCCCGCTCGGGTTATCCCGGGCGGGTTTTTTCTCGAGAAAAGGTGTTGCTACGCCGCCCGTGGTATCCTGAGCAGCACGACGGTCCCAACGGCGCAGATCTCGGTTCTAGAATCTAGGCAGACGGGGCACCATCGAACGTAAGACCGTCCGAACCTCGCATGGTCCGGGCGGTTTTTCTTATACCGACGCGACGTGATGGGACGTGGTATGGCAGCAACGGATATCGAGCGCGGACTCTCGACCGCCGAGGTTGAGGAGCGCATCGCCGCCGGTAAGATCAACCGCAACATGGAGCTCAAGACCAAGTCGGTCAAAGAGCTCATCATCGAGAACCTCTGCACGTTGTTCAATTTGATCAACGTGATCTTGGCGTTCCTGGTCATTTTGACCGGTTCGTTTAAGAATCTGACGTTCCTGGTCGTGGTGTTCCTCAATACCGCTATTGGCGTCATTCAGTCCATGCGTTCCAGGAAGATGGTCGATAAGCTCACGCTGCTGACCTCCAAGAAGGCCATCGCGGTGCGCGACGGCGCCGAGGTGGAGCTCGACCTGGACCAGATCGTGCTCGACGACATCATCCGCTTGGGGCGCGGCGACCAGATTCCCGCCGACGCCGTGGTGGTGTCGGGCGAGGCGCTCGTGAACGAGAGCCTGCTGACGGGCGAGAGCGACCTTATTAAGAAACAGCCCGGTTCCGAGCTCATGAGCGGCAGCTTTATCGACTCGGGCTTGCTGCGCGCCCGCGTGATTCATGTCGGCGCCGACAACTACGTGGCCAAAATTAATAACGAGGCCAAGTACGTCAAAAAGGTCAATTCCGAGATCATGAACGCGCTGAACGCCATCGTGCGCTTTGCGAGCATCATCATGATCCCGCTCGGTTTGGCGTTGTTTGCCTCGAGTGTGAGCGAGCTGTGGGATGCCGCGGGAACCCCGGGCGATAGCGCGCTTTCGTGGTGCTTCTCCGAGCTGTTGGCTGGTCATGTGCCTTCGTCGGCGCTGCTGTCCACGGTGGGTGCCCTGCTGGGCATGATCCCGCAAGGCCTGGTGCTGCTGACCTCGTCGGTGCTCGCCATCGCCACGGTGCGCCTGGCCCGCCGCAAGGTGCTGGCACAGCAGCTCTACTGCATCGAGACGCTCGCTCGCGTCGACGTGCTGTGCCTGGACAAGACGGGCACCATCACGTCGGGCCGTATGGAGGTCGAGGGCACGTATCCGCTGCCTGTTGAGGGTGTTGGCTTTGGCGTGGACTCGGACGAGGCGGCTGTTCCCGTCGATACCACAGTGCTCGATTTTGCGCTGGCTAACGTCGCGCGTGCGACTTCGGCCGATGCCAACGAGACCTGCCAGGCGCTGCTCAACTATTACGCCGATCGCCCGGTCGAGGTGTCTGAGCCGCTGTCGGTCATTCCGTTCTCGTCCTCCAAAAAGTGGAGCGGCGCGTCGTTTGCGCAGGGCTCCTATGTGATGGGTGCGGCGCAGTTTGTGCTCTCTGATCGTGTGTTTGCCCAAGTCGAGAACCGTGTCGCCGAGCTTGCCGATACCTGCCGCGTGCTCGTGGTGGCTCGCGTGGACGGCTTTACGCCCGATGGCGATATGGTGGGCGAGGCCGAGCCCGTGGGCTTTGTGACCATCCGCGACGAGATTCGTACCTCGGCGGCCGAGACCATCGGCTACTTTAACGAGCAGGGTGTGACCCTCAACGTGATCAGTGGCGACGACCCGCGTACGGTGTCGTCGATCGCGCGCGTGGTGGGCGTGCCGGGGGCGGACGCTTATGTGGACGCCACGACGCTCGATACGCCGGCCAAGCTCGATGCCGCAGTGGACCGCTACCATGTCTTTGGTCGTGTGACCCCGCAGCAGAAGCGCGAGCTCGTACAGGCGCTCAAGCGCCGCGAGCACACCGTGGCCATGACGGGCGACGGCGTCAACGACGTGCTGGCGCTCAAGGAGGCCGACTGCTCCGTCGCCATGGCGGCCGGCTCCGATGCCGCGCGCAACGTGGCCGAGATCGTACTCGTCGACAACGACTTTGCCTCGATGCCTGCCGTGGTGGCCGAGGGCCGTCGCTCCATCAACAACCTGCAGCGTTCGGCCTCGCTGTTCCTGACCAAGACGCTGTTCTCGATGGGCCTGGCGGCGCTGTGCATCGCGCTGCCGCCGTACCCCTTCGAGCCCATCCAGATGACGCTCATTAACTTCTTCTGCATCGGCGCGCCGGGCTTTGTGTTGGGCCTGGAGCCCAACAATGCTCGCGTGAAGGGGTCGTTCCTGACGAACGTGCTCAAGCGGGCACTGCCGGCGTCGATTGCGGTCATTTTGGCTGCGGCGCTCGATATCTTTGTGGCGCGCGTGTTTGGTTTTAGCCAGCTCACGCTGTCTACGATGTGCCTGCTTACGTCGTGCGCGGCGAGCGTCAGCCTGATCTGGCGCATCTCGCAGCCTCTCACGCCCTTGCGTGTGGTGCTCTTTGTGTTTGTAGTCGCCGGCATCCTGGTGGGCGTTATCGGATTCCCGGAGCTGCTGTCTATTGCCAACCTATCGATGGGCCAGATGGTTATCTTGGCTGTCATCGTGGTCTTTACCTGCTCGGTGTTCTTTAAGCGCGCCACGATGATAGATTCGCTCAAGCCGCGTCGTCGTCATGCCGCAACTGGTTTTGGCCGCGGTGTGCGCGTCCGCCTGGGTCGCGGTGGCGGCAAGGTGAGCTCGACGGGTTCGACGGCCGAGCGTTTTGCCAAGCGCGTCGCCGCCGACATGGCGCAGCGCCGCGAAGCTCGCACCGTTCGTGAGGCCGAGGCCCGCGCACTCGAGGGCGTGGCCCAGGCCCAACCCAAGAAAAAGAGGAGTGCCGGAGTCAAACGCTCTCGCGTGACCAAGTCCGCCCAAGGCATCAAAGTCTCGATGCCAAGCAAAAAGAAGAAGTAGCTACGCGCCCTGGCGATGTTGAATTGGTGCCTTGTTCCTGTGGGGCCGTGGCGATGTTATGCTCTAACCTCGATTGTTTGAATTGCTTCGAAAAGAGGATGCCGTGATCTGCCCGCATTGCCTTAAGACTATCGAGGACGGCGCCTCGTTCTGCCCCTACTGCAACGCCTATGTGGGTCCGGGCGATGGTCCCGAGCACACCGAGTTCGTGTTCTGTGAGGGCTGCGGTGCCCGTCTTTCTCCGCATGACCGTACGTGCCCCAAATGCGGACGCCCCGCTCCGGGTATCCTCTCCGAGGACGCGGCCGCATCCGATCTGGCAGCGGGCCGCACGGCGGGTTTTCCGCGCCTAACGCAAGAGCAGATCGATACCGAGGTGCCGCATGCGCCGGCCTCTGCCGCTGCGGTGCTTTCGGACGCCGCCGACCCCAATGAGACCTGCGTGCTGCCAGCTTTCGATAAGGATTTCGGTATCCCCAAGGTCGATATTCCCACGCCGGTTTCCCTGCATGACGATACTCAAAAACCCAAGCGCAAGGTGCACCCCGACGAGGACGCCTATCACAAGCACAAGCGTCATATTCCCAAGCCGCTCATCGTCATCGCGATCCTTGCCTTTGTGTGCGGCGGTGCCTATTGGTTCGTGACGACCGATCCCATGGGTGTCATGCCCGGCTTCTATGACCAGTTTGGCCAGGCCGCGCAGACGACCTTCCCTACGCGCCAAAAGGGCGAGGCGACTGAGGACGATACCAAGCAGGACGATTCTGCCGAGGTGGTCCAGGAAGAAACCGTGCTCACCGACGATCAGCTCTATACCAGGCTCGACGGTCTGTATCAGACCATCGTGTCCTACGGTGACGAGGACCAGATCGGCGAGGTCATCGATTCTTTTAACAACGGCTATCTTCGAACGCCGCTGTCCACCCGTCAGGAGCTGTCGCAGAGTGCCTACGCCCTGCGCGACCAGATCAAAAAGACGCAAGATGAGCTCAACAACCTTAAGTATCAGGACGATACGGTCTATGCGGACGACATCGCCCACTTAAAGCAGCTTGCCGAGTGGATGTATGAGCGCGTCGACGTGATTTGCCAGAGCTGGGACATCTCGCTGGCCATTCCCGATGGCGAGTCGATGAGTTCCCACCAAAGCGAGATCCTGGCGCCCATCGCGCAGAGTGGCAACAGCGCGCTGAACCAGTACGACGCCAATGTGGGTTCTTGGAAGCCGCAGCAGCGTTCCTAAAATTAGTTCGCCATAGTCGGCATAACCTACGTGCGCAATTGATGTAAGCGCATGCTTATTGCTACAATTCGTACAAATATGCTTTAAACGCACGAGGAAGGAACCACATGTTTGGTTTTAAGAAAGAGCTCTACACGCCTGAGTATCAGCTTGCCGGCGACGAGTGCGCCGTTATCGAGACGTCGAAGGGTACCATCAAGGTCAAGTTTGACGGCGAGGGCGCTCCCATTCATGTCGCGAACTTCTGCGAGCTTTCCACGATGGGTTTCTATGATGGCCTTAAGTTCCATCGCTATGTGCCCGGCTTTGTCATTCAGGGCGGCGACCCCAATACCCGCGATATGTCCGGCGCCGACGTCGCTGCCGGTCTTGAGGGCCCCGACGGCATGCCCGGTACCGGTGGCCCCGGCTACTGCATCAAGGGCGAGTTTGCCACCAATCCGCGCAACAGCCATGTCGACGGCGCCCTTGCCATGGCACGCTCCATGGATCCCGATTCCGCGGGTTCGCAGTTCTACTTCTGCTTGGGTGCCCAGCATAACCTCGATTCCGGTTACACCGTCTTTGGTACCACGGTCGAGGGTCTCGATGTGATTTCGCAGCTGCGTGCCGGCGACGAGATCGTCCATGTCGAGATCGTTCACGAGTAAAGGGGATTTCCTTGAATAGCCAGCTGATCCAACAGGGCCGTGCCGCTTACCGCGCGGGTGATTTTTCCGCTGCAGCCCAGATGCTTGGGGCGGCAAAAACTCCCGATGAGATTATGGGCGAGGCCGATCACCTTCGTGGCAACGCCTTGATGCACCTGGGCATGTATGCCGAGGCCGCCGAGGCCTATGCCGCCGCCCTCAACGACGGCACCTATGGCAAGCGCGGCGCGCTGCTCACCAACCGCGGCAAGGCACTCGCCGCCGTGGGCGACTACACGACGGCCGCTCAGGCGTTCTCTGCCGCTACGCAGGACGCTTCTTATGCCACGCCGTTCAAGGCCTATCTGGGCCTGGGTAACGCGCTGTTCCAGTCGGGCGACTATGCCAACGCGGGTACTGCTTTCCGTCAGGCTGCCATCGACGGCGCCAATCCGGCTCCTGCCGCCGCACTCGGCGAGCTCGGTCGTTGCTTCATTAAGCTCGGCCGTCCGGCGGATGCCGTGGAGACCTACCGTACGGCTATCGACTTTGCCGGCCCCCGCGACGACACGCGTGCGCTCAACGCCGGCATGGGTCAGGCGCTTTCTGCCGCCGGCCGTCCCTCCGACGCACTCGACGCCTTTAACGCCGCTACTGCCGATGGTATCTACCAGCTCACCTCCGAGCAGGCCGATGAGCTTGCCCGCGTGCACGATTCGCTTGCCGCGCTGTCTGCCCAGACGGCTATGGCCACGGCTCCGGCGCCCGCGATGGACGCTCCTGCCGTCGATCCTCTCGATCCTACGGGCGCGACCGGTCAGTTTATGCCCGATCCCTCGGACACCGGCTTCTTTACGCTGTCCGAGTCCGAGATGGTCCAGCAGGACCGTCAGGATCGTAAGCAGGCCAAGGTCCGTCGTCGCCATCGCCATACGGGTCTTAAAGTCTTCATCGTGCTGCTTCTGCTTATTTTGATCGCCGCGGGCGGTCTGGGCTTTGCCTACACGCGCGGCTTTGGCTTCCCGTCTCAGGAGTCTGTCGTTACCGATCTGTTCCAGGCTGCCGGCGACGGTGACGCCGCAAAGGCCGAGTCTTGCCTGGCCTCGAGCCTGTCCGAGGACGCTAAGTCGATGATCATCTCCTCGATTCCGCAGGGTGCCACCGTGTCCGTCGAGGGCATGGATCAGTCCATGACCGAGACGACCGCCAAGGTGAAGGCATCGCTGTCCAAGGGCGGCGAGCAGGAGTACACCGTCAAATTCGTGCGCTCCGACAACCATATCGGCTGGGCCGTTTCCTCGCTCGATATGGATTTCTCGGCTGCTGACAACCAGTAGTGACCTTATGGGATTTAGCTTTGCCCGGCGCTTCACCGCAAGTGAGGTGCCGGGCTTGCGCTAGTATGATGAGCTAGTAGTTTTCCAGCAATCATCCAACACATCAGGAGTTGCGTTGTTTTCTTTGATGGATATGTTCTTCGGTAGCTATGCGGGCGATCTTGCCATCGACCTCGGCACCGCAAATACGCTTGTCTCCGTGCGCGGCAAGGGCATCGTCATTCGCGAGCCCTCCGTTGTCGCCATCGACAAGAACGACGAGCGCATCCTGGCGGTCGGTATCGAGGCAAAGCGCATGCTCGGCCGTACGCCCGGCAACATCGTGGCCGTTCGTCCCCTGAAGGACGGCGTCATCGCCGACTTCGATGTTACCGAGGCCATGCTTCGCTACTTTATCGATAAGGCGTCCGAGAAGCGCTATCCGTGGACTCCGCGTCCGCGTGTTGTCGTCTGCGTTCCCTCCGGTGTCACGTCGGTTGAGAAGCGCGCTGTCTTTGAGGCCACGATCCAGGCCGGTGCCCGCCAGGCCTATCTGATCGAAGAGCCCATGGCGGCTGCCATCGGCGCCGACCTGCCCGTCGAGGAACCCACCGGCTCCATGGTCATCGACATCGGTGGCGGTACCACCGAGGTTGCCGTTATCGCTATGGGCGGCATCGTCGTTTCGCAGTCCATTCGTATTGCCGGTGACGAGTTCGATCAGGCCATCCTCACGCACGTTCGCGATGCCTACAACCTGGCCATCGGCGAGCGTACGGCAGAGGACATCAAGATCAAGGTCGGCTCCGCCGTGCCGCTTAAGGACGAGCTCGACGTCGAGGTCAACGGCCGCGACGTGATCACCGGTCTGCCCAAGACCGTGCGCATCGAGAGCGAGGAGATTCGTCGCGCGCTCAACAAGCCGCTCGACGAGATGGCCAAGGCCGTCAAGGACGCACTCGACGCTACGCCTCCCGATCTTGCCTCGGACCTTATGTACTACGGCATTTTACTGACTGGTGGCGGCGCGCTGCTGCGCGGTCTCGACGTGCGCCTGCGCGATGAGACCGGCGTTTCGGTCAACGTCAGCCCCACGGCGCTCGATAACGTCGTTAACGGCTGTGCCCGCGTGCTCGAGGCCAATGCGTTTGATGGCGGCTTCGTTCAGACCAATGCTTAATTTCCAAAAGGTGGATTCCATTTGGCACGATCTTCGGGTTTCTCCACAAATCTGAATACCAAGCGACAATCAACGGGTATGCGCCCGTTGATTGTTTTCAGCCTGATTTCGGTGTTGCTGCTCACGTTTTATATTCGTGAGGGCGAGACGGGGCCGATTCATGCCGTTCGTTCGGGCGTGACGACGATTACCTCGCCGGTGCGTTTTCTGGGCTCGGCTGTGGCGGCTCCCTTCAATGCGATCGGTAACGTGTTCTCTAACCTTACGGCGTCACAGGACACGCTTGACGAGCTTAAGAAGCAAAACGAGGAGCTGACCTCTAAGGTTGCTGAGCTCTCCGAGGCTCAAAAGACCGCCGAGCGTCTGGAGGGGCTGGTCGGCCTGCAGTCGACCTACAACCTCAAATCGACCGCTGCTCGTATCGTTGGTGCCTCGGGCGATGCCTGGACCTCGACCGTAACCATCGACAAGGGCTCTGCCGACGGCCTTACCATCAACATGCCCGTGACGAGTTCTGCCGGTGTTATCGGTCAGATTATCGAGGTATCGGCCAAGACCTCTACCGTGCGCCTTATTGGCGACGAGAACTCGGGTGTGTCCGCCATGGTACAGGACACGCGCGCCCAGGGCATGCTGCAGGGTCAGGCTGACGGCACGCTGCGTCTTGAGTACGTGAGCGTCGACTCCGACGTTAAGGTTGGCGACATCATCGTGACCTCGGGCATCGGCGGCGTGTTCCCCAAGGGCCTTCCGCTTGGCACCGTCTCGTCGGTTGAGAAATCTGCAAACGACGTGTACTACACCATTGTGGTGCGCGCTCAGACCACGGCCGAGAACAACGAGGAAGTGCTGGTCATTACCTCGCTGACCGACGAACAGTCAGCTTCGGATGAGGACGTGAGCACCGCTAATAGCACGCCGCAGGGAACGTCGCGCGATGCTGCGACCAAGACGAAGGACGAGAGTTCGGATGACAGTTCCGACACGTCCGAGACGACCGATTCTGGCTCGAACGAATAGGGGGCATGTCCATGGATCTACACGAGCAGGGGATGAGCTCCCGCACGTTTGTAATCGCTGCCATCGTGTGCGTGCTGCTGCAGGCAGGCCTGGCACCGCAGATCTCCATTGCGGGCGGTCGCGTCAACTTTATGATTATCCTGGTGTGCCTAAGCGTGTTCTCGGGCGACCCGACCCGTGCCGTCGTGTGCGGTTTTTGCAGCGGCTTGTTCTATGACCTTTCCGCTGCCGTGCCGGTGGGCGTTATGTCGCTCCTGCTGACCGTGGGTTCTTTTGCCCTGGTGCATAGCGCTGCCGGTCAGACGGGCGGTACCCCGAGTGCGCGCGGCATCACTGTGGGCGCCTTCGCGTTCGTCATTAATGTGATCTACAGCATCATCTTGCTGTTTATGGGTTTGGAGACGAGCTTTGTCGTGGCGATCTTCGGCCATGCGCTGCCGTCTTCGATCCTGACGGGTCTGGTTGCCATTCCGTTTTTGATGTCCGGCGTCGTGCCGCAGTCCGGTTATGGATTCTCCGCACGTGGCGGACGCCAGACGGGCATGCGCTTTAAGCCCAAGACCCGTAAGCTCAAATAGGGGAGGCCCGTAGATGTCTTCCCAGATGACGGTTATTATCGCCGGTATCGTGCTGGTTGTGGCCATCGTGGTCGCACTGGTGATCATGCGTCGCGGCGATTCTCGTTTTACCTACGATACGCAGCATGGAACGGCCCCGCGCGCCACCGAGGGCGAGGGCAATACCGCGGCGACCGCCTTTAAGGGCCGCTTCTCCATCCTCACCACGGGTGTGGGCGCGATGTTCGCGGCGCTTGCCGTCAAGCTGTGGGGCATGCAGATGGTCTCGTCGGACTATTACGAAAAGCAGGCTAATAGCAATCAGACGCGCACCGTTACCACACCCGCTGTGCGCGGCCGCATCCTCGACCGCAATGGCGTGGCACTTGTCCAGAACCGTCCCTCACTTGCTGTCGTGGCCTACCGCGACCTTGCCGAGGATGAGGTTCTGGTTCGCCATCTTGCCAACGTGCTCGGTATGCCCTACGTGGCGGTGCTGCGCAATATTCAGGACAATTCCGAGGGCGCTCAGAGCCTGCATACCATCGCGACGGACGTCCGTCGCTCCACGGTTGCCTATATTCAGGAGCACGCCGGCGAGTTCCCGGGCGTCAAGATTGCCGAGCGTACCGAGCGCCAGTATCCATATGGCGAGACGGCATGCCATATCTTGGGCTATACCGGCACCATTACCTCCGAGCAGCTCGAGGCCCAGAATAAGAAAACCTCTGGTGATGATGATGCTTCTGCTGGCCGGATTACGTACCAGTCGGGCGATATCGTGGGCCAGGCGGGTGTTGAGAGCTACTACGAAAACCTGCTGCAGGGTATTCGTGGCGAGCAGACCGTCAAGGTCGATGCCTCGGGCAATGTGACCGGTCAGGCCGGCGCCGTGCCCGCCAAGGCCGGCTCCGACATTAAGCTCACGCTCGATCTTAAGATCCAACAGGCCTGTGAGACGGCGCTGGCGAGCGCCATCGAGCTTGCCAAGACCACTGGCTACAGCAATGCCGGCAACGGCGCTGTGGTGTGCCTCGATCCCAACAATGGCGAGATCCTGGGCATGGCGAGCGAGCCCAAGTTCGATCCGTCCGTCTTTATCGGCGGCGTCTCAAATGACGTGTGGACCGAGCTCAATGATGACAAAGGTTCGCACCCGCTGCTCAACCGCGCCATTAGCGGACAGTACATGTCGGCTTCGACCATCAAGCCGCTCTCGGCACTGGCCGGTCTTGAGTTTGGAACCTACACTTCAACGCAGACAACCAACTGCACGGGCTATTGGACGGGTCTGGGCAAGTCGTGGGGCAAGTACTGCTGGCTGCATTCCGGCCACGGCACCATGACGCTGCAGTCGGGTATTGCCAACTCGTGCGACCCCGTCTTCTACGACATGGGCAAGGCGTTCTTTTATGACGAGAAACATTCCGAGGGCCTGCAGGAGGTCTTTCGTCGCTGGGGTCTAGGCAAGACCTGCGGTATCGATCTGCCGAGTGAGGGCGCGGGCCGTATTCCCGATGCCGAGTGGAAAGAGTCGTACTTTACCGACGCATCTGCCGAGGACCGCAAGTGGAATGCCGGCGATATGACCAACATTGCCATCGGTCAGGGTGACATCCTGGTGACGCCCCTGCAGATGGCGTGCGCCTATATGGGTCTTGCCAACGGCGGCAAACAGTACGTGCCTCACGTGTTTTTGTCTGCCGTGTCGCGCGATGGCGACGGCGATGCCTATAAGTACAACGGCAAGGGCAAGAAGAAGCGCCTGGAGGCCAAGATCAACAGCGATTCGGATTTGGCTCTTGTTCGCAACGGCATGCACGACGTGATTTACACGGCATCGACGTCCCTGGCGGCTCACTTTGGCACCCTGACGCCCCAGGTATACGGCAAGTCGGGCACGGGCGAGAAAAGCGGCGAGGACGAATACGCGTGGTTCTGCGCCTATGCACCGGCCGATGATCCCAAGTATGTCATCGCTACTGTCCTGGAGCAGGGCGGCGGCGGCTCAGATACCGCGATGCATGTCGTGCGCGACGTGCTCGGTGTGATTTATGACGAGCCCGATACCTCTTCGGCCTCGGGCGATTCTTCGGTTCGATAGGAGGTTGCGATGGATTTTTCTCCGGCGGATCTGTTCCGTTCAACCAAGACCGGCTCTCGCAGCAGCCTGGACCGCGTCAACAAGCAACTTTCGGCCTCGCGCGGCACGTTTCGCCAAAAGGTGCATATCGGTGTGCTCGTGGCTACTGTGGCGCTCGTCGCCTACGGTGCCATCATCATCTGGTCGGCTTCGCAGTTTAAGGCCGATGCCTCGTTCTCACGCCATCTGCTGGGAATTGGCATCGGGGCGCTGCTGGCGGTGCTGGTCTGGCGTACCGACCTGCGCGGTATTTCCAATTTCTCGACAGCGTTGCTCGTCATCGACCTGATCGTTATCTTCTCACCCAAGATTCCGGGTCTGTCCTATACAGGCGGTCTGGGCATGACGGGCTGGATCAAGATTCCCGGTATCGGCTTGACATTCCAGCCGGTTGAGCTTGCCAAGCTCATCACCATCTTCTTTATTGCTACGCTTGGCTCGCAGTATAACGGTCGCATCGATACCGTTCGCGACTACGTCAAGCTCTGCGGCATGCTGTCCATTCCGTTTTTGGCCGTCGTTGCCATGGGCGACCTGGGATCGGGCCTGGTCGTGCTGGTTTCTGGCGCTATCGTCATCTGTATGAGCGGTGCACGTCGCGAATGGGTGCTGTCGACCCTGGCCCTGCTCGTGGGCCTGGTGGCCCTCGTCCTGGCGCTCGATTCGGTCTTTGATTCGCTGCTTGGCCACGACGTGCTCATCAAGCAGTACCAGATGAACCGTCTGACGGTCTTTATCGACCCCGATAATGCCGATTCGGACGACGCCTATAACCTCCAGCAGTCGCTTATCGCCGTCGGCTCGGGCGGCTTCTTTGGTAAGGGCTTGGGCCATGCGACGCAGTCTGCCGGCGGCTTTCTTCCTGAGTTCCACACCGACTTTGTCTTCGCCTTCCTATCCGAGACCTTTGGCTTTTGCGGTTCCTTTTTGCTCCTGTGCCTCTACGTGCTGCTGATCTTTTCGACGATTCGCGTCGCCTTTAAGTGTGAGTCGCTGTTCTTGCGCCTATCGTGTGTGGGCATCGTTGGCATGTGGGCGTTCCAGACCTTCGAAAACATCGGCATGTGCATCGGCATGATGCCGATTACCGGTATTCCGCTACCGTTTATTAGCTTCGGTTCGTCTTCGATGATGATTCAGCTGCTGACGGTGGGTATCGTACAATCCATATGGCGGCATCGTTCGGGCGCCGCGTAACCGCTGGAGGGGTTTGCTATGAAAATTCCCGTAGATAAGCTGACCCGCGCTTTTAAGATGGGCGCGTCCGTTAAGAAGGATTCCGATACGCCGGTGCGCGTCTCGGTCTATTTGGATTCGTCCGCCTCGCGCTTTCTGGCCGAGACGGTGCGTGACGCCTTTGTGCCGCAGACGACCTCGGGCATTGTGCGCGTCGAGCGTCTGGGGGAGGAGCGAATTGCTCCAAAGACCGATACCGATGTGGTGCTGGTGCTCTCGTGCGGCTCCGACCGCTTGGAGAGTGCCGTGCAGGAGCTCGTGATCGCCGGCGCCCCCGTGTGCGTGCTTGCCGAGTCTGCTGTGGAGGTGCCGTTTATCGAGGAGTCCACGCCTATGCTCGGCGTGGTAGCGGCAACCGATAAGACGTATCTGCTCGAGACGCTTGCCCGCTGGATTCTCGATCGCACCGAAAAGGAAACGGCTTTTGCGGCGAACTTTGCCTTTATGCGCATCGCGGCGGCCAATCGTATCATCACCTCGTGCGCGCTCACCAATATGGCGACCGGTGCGCTGGTGTTTTTGCCGGGCGCCGATTATCCCGTTATGGCGCTGGCTCAGGTGGGCATGCTCTTTGAGCTCGCTGCCGTCTTTGGACGCGGCATTAAGCCTGAGCGCGGCTACGAGGTCGCGGGCGTGCTTGCCGGCGGTCTTGTGATCCGCGCGGTCACCCGTGCGCTCGTCAAGCAGACGCCGCATATTGGGTTTGCCGTTAAGGCGCTCACTGCTGCCGCGGGCACCTATGGCATGGGCCGTGCGCTCGTTTCGCTCTACGAGCGCGATGTCGACTACAGCCGTGCCAACGAGGTGGTCACTGCCACGTTCTCCCGCGTTCGCGATCTGGTGACCACGGTCGCGGGCGCTACCCGTCCTATGGCGTCCTACCAAGACGCATCCGATCTCGCTGCTTAGGGGTTTTCCGTTGCGCGTTCCGTATCAAGACTGCTTTCATTTAATTGAGCCGCTGCTCGCCAAGGTCGAGAAGCCGAGTCGCTATATCGATCACGAGTGGGGCACGCTTTCCAAGGCCGATGCCGATTACCGTTGTTGTCTGATTTATCCTGACGTATACGAGGTCGGTCTGCCCAACCAGGGTATCGCCATCCTCTACAACATCCTTAACCAGGCCGAGGGCATCTCCTGCGAGCGTGGCTATGTGCCGTGGCCCGATATGGGTGACGCCATGCGCGAGGCGGGCATTCCGCTGCTGTCGCTCGAAGGTGCTGCCCCCGTTGCTTCGTTTGATATCGTCGGCCTGCATGTGCCGCACGAGATGGCGGTGACGAACTTCCTCGAGGCACTCGACCTCGCTGGCATTCCGCTGTTAGCGGCCGACCGAGGTGAAGACGACCCCATCATCATCGCCGGCGGCCCCTCGGTGTACAACCCCGAGCCGTACGCGGCCTTCTTCGATGCCATCCTCATCGGCGAGGGCGAGGAATCGCTGCTCGAGACCTGCCAGCTGCATCGCCGCCTGCGCGACGAAGGAGTCCCGCGCGCGCAGATTGTTGAGCAGCTTGCATCCATTGCCGGCAACTACGTGCCGTCGCTCTATGAGGTTCGTCACGACGAGCCCTGCTCGCCGCATGGCTACACCGTGCCGCGCGAGGGCAAGGATGCGCCGACCGTGGTCTACAAACGCGTCGTCGAGGATTTCGGCGCCACGAATCCGCTGTCGCAGTCGTGCGTTCCCTATGCGCAGTTGGTCCACGACCGCCTGTCTATCGAGATCCTGCGCGGCTGCGCCCGCGGCTGTCGTTTTTGTCAGGCCGGCATGACGTATCGCCCGGTGCGCGAGCGCTCGGCCGACCAGATCGTCTCGTCGGTGATTCAGGGCCTGGAAAAGACCGGCTATGACGAGGTGTCGCTGACCTCGCTCTCCACGACCGACCACTCCTGCATTCGCGACGTGCTCGGCAGGCTCAACCGTCGCCTGGAGGATACGGGTATTCGCGTGTCTATTCCGTCTCAGCGCCTGGATTCGTTTGGCGTGGATATGGCCGAGTCGGTTGCTGGCGAAAAGAAGGGCGGCCTGACGTTCGCGCCCGAGGCCGGCAGCCAGCGCATGCGCGACATCATTAACAAGAACGTGACCGAGGAGGACCTGGACCGTGCGGCCAAGGCGGCCTTCGAGGCCGGCTGGAACCGCATGAAGCTCTACTTTATGATGGGCCTTCCCGGCGAGCGTGACGAGGACATCGTGGCCATCGCCAATCTGGCCGATCACGTGCTGGAGCTCGGTCGTTCCGTGGTGCCCAAGGCTCGTCGCGGCTCGATCTCGGTGTCCATCTCGGTTTCGGTCTTTATCCCCAAGGCTGCCACGCCGTTCCAGTGGTGCCCGCAGCTCGACTACGACGACGTCAAGCGTCGCCAGAAGCTGCTTGTCACAAGTGTTCGCAACCGTGCCGTCCGCGTGCATTACCACGATGCCGAGACCTCGCTCATCGAGGCCGCGCTGTCCCGCGCCGGTCGCGACATGACGCCCGTTATCATCGATGCTTGGCGCGCGGGCTCTCGCTTTGACGCCTGGGTAGAGCATTTCTCGCTCGATAACTGGAAGGAGGCTGCTGCCAAAAACGGCATCGACCTCAATGAGCTTGTGCACCTGCCCTACGAGTTGGACTGGCGCCTGCCGTGGGAGCATGTGAGCCCCGGCTGCACGCGCGGCTTCCTCGAGCGCGAGTACCGTCGCTCGCTCGAGGGTGTCACGACTCCCGACTGCACCCGCACGTCGTGCACCGGCTGCGGGATCTGCCCCACGCTCCACGCCAAGAATGTATTGATGGGTGATCGCGCATGAGTGAGCGCCTGACCGACAACCCCTCGCTCTTTAGACTTCGTGTTCGCTATGGCAAGCGCGATCGCCTTAAGTACCTGGGCCATCTCGAAGTAATCCATACCATTGAGCGCATCGTGCGCCGTGCGGGACTTCCCTATGCCGTCACGCAGGGCTTCTCTCCGCACATGCGCGTGGGCTTTTCTTCGGCGCTACCGGTTGGTACGTCGTCGACCTGCGAGTGGTATGACCTGTTTATGACCGAGTTCGTGGCGCTCGACGAGGCGTTTGGGCGCCTGGCTGCGGCGTCTCCGGCCGATCTGGCGCCCATCGAGGCGGCGTACATCGACGTGCGCACGCCGGCGTTGACGGCGCAGCTCACGCGTCTGTCGTATCGCATCGACCTGCACTTGGATCCCGAGGCGCCCGTAAGCATCGACGAGGTGCGTCGTGCGATCGACACGCTGCGCGCGGACCATGGCATCGACTACGCGCGCGGCAAAAAGAGCAAGCGCTTGGATTTGGATCACACGCTCGTGGGCTATGAGCTCACGGCGGGGGAGCGCCCGGACCATTTGGTGCTCATGCTCGACACCCATGCCGACAACGAGGGCTCCATGCGTCCGGAAATTTTGCTTTCTGCTGCTGATGTTTTGTTGCAGGGCTTGACCCCGGGCGTGGATGCACCTATTGTTTCCACCGGTATGCAAGACCTCGTGACCATCTGCTCCTACGATGTCGAGCGTCAGAATCAAGCATGCGAGGACGACGAGGGCCGACTCGTCAGCCCCATACCTGTGCGAACTTGTGGATTTGCTCCACATACTCGTTGACGGGGGTATTTTCGCCTGCTACTATATTCGGCTGTTGCACTAACTGATGCATGAAGGGCAAGTAAACATGTACGCAATCGTTAACACGGGCGGCAAGCAGTACAAGGTCGCCACCGACGATGTCATCACCGTCGAGAAGATCGAGGGCAATGAGGGCGACAAGGTCACCCTGCCGGTCATCTTCCTCAACGATGGTAAGAAGATCGTCACCGATCCCGACAAGCTGGCCAAGGCCAAGGTTACCGCTCAGATCGTTGAGCAGTTCAAGGGCGAGAAGCAGCTGGTCTTCAAGTTCCACAAGCGCAAGCGCTATCGTCGTCTGAAGGGTCACCGTCAGCAGCTCACCAAGCTGAAGATCGTGAAGGTCCAGGCTACGTCCCGCGCCAAGAAGGCTGTCAAGGCAGAGGCCGAGGCTGTTGCCGAGGCTCCCGTCGCCGAGTAGATTACACTCGTAACGAAAGAGTAGGTATACACAATGGCACACAAAAAAGGACTCGGTTCCTCCCGTAATGGCCGTGACTCCCGCGGTCAGCGCCTTGGCACGAAGCGCTATGCCGGCCAGACGGTAACCACGGGCACGATTCTCGTCCGTCAGCACGGCACTCACATCCACCCGGGTGAGAACGTTGGCCGTGGCAAGGACGACACGCTGTTCGCGCTGGTCGACGGTACCGTTGAGTTCCACAAGGGTATCAAGCACAGGGTCAGCGTACGCCCGCTCGCGAACGCGTAATTCACCCTTCATAGAGCACATATGTGGGAGGCACTTGAGTTTTAGGATTCAAGGGTCTCCCTCTTTTTGTAGGAGGCGATTCTGTTGTCACAGTTCACCGATATCAGCCGCATTAACGTGTGCGGCGGCGACGGCGGAGCCGGATGCATGTCGTTTAGGCGCGAGGCATTTGTCCCCAAGGGCGGCCCCGATGGCGGTGACGGCGGTCGTGGCGGCAATGTCGTCATCCAGGCCGATGCTCAGCTGTCTTCGCTGATCGATTACCGCTTTAAGCATCACTTCCGCGCCGAGCGCGGCACGCACGGGCAGGGTGCCCGTCGTAACGGTAAGAGCGGCGAGGACCTGATTCTCAAGGTCCCTATGGGTACCGTGGTACGCGAGCTCGACCCCGAGACGCAGACCCCGATGTTCGAGATTGCCGACCTTGTGCACGACGGCGAGCGCGTCGTCGTGGCGCCCGGTGGCGCCGGCGGTCTGGGCAATACCCACTTTGTGACTTCGGTGCGCCGCGCGCCCGCGTTCGCTCAGCTGGGCGAACCGGCCGAGGAGCACTGGATTGAGCTTGAGATGAAGCTTATGGCCGATGCCGCGCTCGTGGGCTTTCCCTCGGTGGGTAAGTCATCGCTCATCGCGCGCATGAGTGCCGCCCGTCCCAAGATTGCCGACTATCCGTTTACCACGCTCGTGCCGAACCTCGGCATGGT
>CALBBA010000248.1 GCA_937926755.1 uncultured Collinsella sp. | reverse complement strand
CCGTTCGACTTGCATGTGTTAGGCGCGCCGCCAGCGTTCATCCTGAGCCAGGATCGAACTCTCCGTCCAAAATAAATGGGCTTCGAGCCCGTCCGGTCCTCTCAGTCATTCGCTGATCGGTTCCGTTCGATTCATATGGTTTTAGTATAGGAAAAGGAATTCCTCGGGGCCGCCTCTCGGCGGCCTTGCGAAAAACAAATCCAAGTTAGACCATTTCAAATGGTTCGATGTCTGCCCGGATGCGACACTGAAGTGAGTGTCCATCCTCGCAGTATCCGGTTCTCAAGGTGCACGCCTGCGCTGGTTCCCGGTTCGACCGGGCCGCGCGGCAAGGAGATATATTGCCAGACCGGAGGGCCCCCGCGGGCGGGAATCTGGGCGTACACATTTCCTACACATATTAAAACTCAGCTTACGTTTGCCGGCCGTTCCCCACCACTCACCGAGGGTCTCTTTATAGTGAAGCGTCATATGGCTAAAGCTGATAGGCTCCCTTAGCCAAGGCACAGCCGGCATCGAGCAACTCATCGCGCTCCTCCACCGAGAACCCCTCGGCGTATACGCGAACCACCGGTTCGGTCCCGCTGGGGCGGATCAGCAGCCAGGTGTCATCCTCGAATGCCAAACGTAAACCATCCATATGGCTTACAGCCTGCGGCGCCTTGCCGCAAATCGATTTGGGATTCATGCCAGGAAGCAGCGTTCGCAGCGATTCGGCGTCTTCGGCCTCAAGGCGCAAATCGCGACGTCCATAGCTCGTCTTACCAAAACTGGCCTCGAGCTGATCGACCAAAACGCCCAAGGGCGCGCCCGTCTTTGCCATAAGCTCACACAGAATCAGACAAGCAAGGATTCCATCACGCTCGGGCATATGCGCTGCGATGCCGATGCCGCCGGCCTCCTCGCCTCCCATGAGGACGCCGCCCTTCTTCATCTCTGCAGCTATATATTTGAAACCGACCGGCTTAACGGTCACGCGACAGCCAAGCGCCTCGGCAATGCGGCGCACGAGCGTCGAGCACGAGAGATTGACGACGACACGCCCCTCCAAATTGCGGAATTTAACGAGGTCGCCCAAAACAAGCGCCATGATTTGATGCGGATGAATATATCTTCCGCGTTCATCGACCGCGCCGATACGATCGGCATCGCCGTCGGTCACCAGGCCCGCGCACGCCCCGTCCTCGACAACCGCACGCTCGCAAGCGTCCACCCATGGCTCAACAGGGTCGGGGCAAATGTCCTCTTGATCGGACGGCTGTCCGGCATGAATCTCGTGCACCTCGACGCCTAGCTCCCGCAGCAGGTCGGCAAGATATCCCTGGGCCGCACCGCCCATGGGGTCAACTACCACACGCAGGTGAGCGGCTCGAATGGCCTCGGCATCGACAAACGATGCCACCGCCTGCATATAGTCAGGAATAATATCCGCGGTGCGATAGCGTTCCTCGATCCCCATCGGCTCGGGGGCCATGGTCTCTTCGAGCTCTTCGATGACATCCTGATTGGCCGTCGAGCCATCTCCCATGCGCAACTTAAGGCACAGATACCCCTGCGGATGATGGGACCCCGTCACCATGAGCGCACCGCAGGCCTCGCCGTCATACGCCGCCGCCCACGTGAGGGCGGGGGTCGGGACAGGCCGAGATGCGAGCACTGCGTCCAATCCGTGAGCCGCAAGCACGCCTGCCGCAAGCTCAGCGAACTCGCGCGCCTGCGGCCGGGTGTCGAACCCTATATATACTGTTTTGCCGGGATTGGTCTTTTGCCACAACTCGCCGACGGCATCGGCAATGCGGGCAACGTTGTCGGCGGTAAAGTCGTCGTCGACGCGGGCGCGCCAACCGTCAGTTCCAAAATGAATTATCGCGCACACGCGCAGACACCTCACAGTGTTTGAATCATGGTACGCATGGGGTATACCCGCAACGCTCGCCCAGCAACCTGCCAAAACCGGCATTCACTATTTGGGCAAATGCTACTGACGATGTGCAAGCAATAAAAAAACCGCCCCGTATGGAGCGGTTTTGACCTTTATATATCGAGCGCCTCGGCCATCGCCGCCGTGGTGATCGCCGTGGTTCCACAGCAACTGCCCACCATTGCGGCACCGGCATGCCTCCATTCGATGCAAGCGCGCGCGAAGGCTTCGGGGTTCTCGCGCCACACAGGGCCATCCTGAGTTTGAACCGGATCGCCCACGTTGGGGCGTACCGTGACGGGCGTAGTCGCCGATGCAACCATCCTGGGCACTGCCACGTTCGCGGCCGCAAGTGAACAGCAGTTAACGCCAACCGAGTTTGCACCGTGCTTTTCGGCGTACAAAACGGCAGCCTCGATGTTGAGACCATCGCCTAGCAGGTCGCCTTTATCGTCAACGACAAAACTCACCAAAACAGGCATGCCGTCGGCGGCATCCTGGGCGCCGGCAAGCATGGGCTGCAAATTACGGATAGATGTCACCGTCTCGATAAGCAGACCGTCAACACCAGCATTGAGCAGGGCGTATGCCTGCTCTCGCGAAATGCCTCGTATTTCTCGATACTCGGTAGAGTCTTCGGCAAACCACTCAATGCCGATCGGGCCCATCGAGCCCAGCAGCAGCTGAGGGTGCGCCTGGCGCGCATCGTCGACGGCACCGCGATTGACCTCAGCCACGGACGGCGTAATCTGATCTTGCTTGAGGGCGTAGCTTGATGCCTGAAAGGTATTGGTAATGAGCACCTGCGCACCGGCGGCGACATACAGGCGATGGATACGAGAAACAGTCTGCGGCTCGGCAAGATTCCAAAACGCCGGTGGGATGTCGGCGGCATCGTATTCACTCATCAGCACGCTGCCCATGGGGCCCTGCGTCAACAGGGTCTCACTCGACATGCGGCGCATAAGTTCCTCGCCGCCGGGACGGTTGTAATAACTCGTATCCATATATATCCCGCTATTCCTCGACGCTGATTCCCTGCTTTTCGAGATAGGCGAGCCAGCGGCTCATCGTGTCCTCGGATAGCGCATGCTCCATCATGCAGGCCTCGGAATCGGCTCGCTCAAATTCGACACCGAGCTCCTGAACCAAAAACGTACGGATGAGGCGATGACGGTACCAGATAGCCGTGCCAACCTCGCGGCCGCGATCGGTCAGGATTACCTTGCCGTAGTGCGATTGCTCGACAAGTTCGGATGCTTTGAGCGCCGAAACCGCTTTATTGACCGATGCCTTGGAGACGCCAAGGCGCTGCGCGATGTCGACCGATCGCACGCCGTTGGTTTCCCCCTCTTCGCTTTCAATGCGAACCATGCACTCCAAGTAGTCTTCGTTCGCCACCGTCAGATGTAGTTCGCGCGAGCTATTTGTCGTATCCATGATCTTCCGTCCCTTCTGCATTCATTGGCTGATTCTACCCCATCCAAGCGTCGCGGTATGCCGTGGCATACCGTGCTAGAGTTCTTGTTGCACACGACGACCAAGATTGGAGCGGTCTTTATGGAAAACACCACCACGAGCCCCGATGTCCTCGAGCGCTTTTTGCGCTACGTCCAGATCAACACGCAGTCCGAGGATGCAAACTGCGACCAGGTACCCTCGAGCGCCGTTCAGTTTGACCTTGCCAACGTGCTGGCTGAAGAGCTGCGCGAGCTTGGTGCGGAAGATGCCCACGTGACCGAGCACGCCTATGTCTGCGCGCATATCCCCGCAAGTGTGGGCGCTGAGGACAAGCCCGCCCTGGGCCTGATCGCCCATCTCGACACCACCGAAGTTGCACCGGGCGCCGGCGTGAAGCCGCACATCGTACACTACGAAGGCGGCGACCTGGTCTGCGGCGCGGTTGACGGTAAGCCCGTTGCCATGAGCACCGCCAAGCTTCCCGCCCTGAATGACCTCGCGGGTGAGGACTTGGTCTGCAGCGATGGCACCACGCTGCTGGGCGCGGACGACAAGGCAGGCGTCGCCGAGATCATGTCGCTTGTCGCGCGTATCGCTCAGGACCCTTCTCTGCCCCATCCCGCACTCGGCATTTGCTTCTGCCCTGACGAGGAGATCGGCCACGGAGCCGAGCTGTTGGATATCGATACCTTTGGCTGCAAGTATGCCTACACGGTCGACGGTGGCCCCGTCGGCGAGTTGGAGTGGGAGTGCTTTAACGCTGCCGAGGCGACCGTTCGCTTTGAGGGCCAGTCCATCCACCCCGGCGACGCCAAGGGCCGCATGGTCAACGCAGGCAATCTGTTCTGCGACTTTAACGCGCTGCTCCCCTATGCGCAGCGCCCGGAATACACGGAGGGCTACGAGGGCTTCTATCATCTTGAGGGTGTATCTGCGACTGTCGATCACGCCACGGCGCGCTATATCGTTCGCGACCACGATGCCGCCAAGTTCCAGCAGAAGCTCGAGCTGATTGATTCCGCCGCAGCACTGCTCAACCAGCGCTTGGGCGAGGAGCGCGTGACGGTTGAGATCAAGCAGCAGTACCGCAACATGGCCGAGATCGTCCGTGACTACCCGGAGCTCATTGATGTTGCCAAGGAAGCCTACCTTGCCTGCGGCGTTGAGCCCCAGGTGCTGCCGATTCGCGGTGGCACCGACGGCGCGCAGCTGTCGTTCCGCGGCCTGCCCTGCCCCAACCTTTCCACGGGCGGCTACTGCTACCATGGCGTCAACGAGTTCGTCCCGGTCAGCTCGCTCGTCAAGATGACCGACGTCCTGCAGGAGCTCGTCGCCCGCTTCGCGTAAAGAACTCGAACAATCCAGTTCAATAAAATCGCCCCGTTCTCAAAACCGAGAACGAGGCGATTTTTGGTGCAAAGGGAGTAGTCAGCATCGCAGGTTGAGCCAACGTCAGCGAGCGACGTTCAGAGCGAACAAGTTGGCATGAAAAAGGCAGGGCATTGACCTTCTGGTCATGCCCTGCC
>CALBBA010000247.1 GCA_937926755.1 uncultured Collinsella sp. | reverse complement strand
CTCGCGGGTTTCGTATCGACGGCGACGGAAATGTCCCCTCGCTCTATGTCGGCGAGCTCGTCAACCACTCACTTGCCGAAACCGTCGACGCCGCCACAGGCCTCGGAACGCAGCGCATGCTGGTCAATGCCATCGATACCTGCCGCCTCGACCGTTGCAAGACAGGGCTTATAGCGGTGCGCGTTCGTGGCACGACAAAGCTCAACGAGCTCTACGGGGCCGAGGCTGTCGACAACATGCTTGCCGAATACGCGGGCCGCATGCTGTCGATCACCCGCGGCAGGAGCCGGGTCTACCGTTCACGAAGCGTCCAGTTTGTCGTGCTCAGCAACGATTTGGACCACGAGGCATTCGAGCAACTGACCCGCCACCTTAAAGAGGCCGTTTTCGCTCCTGTGCAAATCGCAGGCGACACCATTGCTCCCGTCTGTCTTGTCGTCCCAACCTTTTACGAACGCCTGGACTCCCAAGCATCGACTGTTTTGGGCGAACTCGATCGTCGCCTTCGCACAGCTGGCGGGCTTGTCCCCAACGACAGCCTCCCTATACCCGAGGTCGAACGCAAAAGCGCAATCGCCGAACGCATCGATATGCTCACGGGCCTCTATCGACCCAGCGAGTTTATGCGGCGCGCCAACGCATTTCTCGAGGCAAGGCGCGACGGCACCTGGTGCATCGCCACGGTCGACATGGGCCACATGCGCCTGTTTAATGAATGGCACGGCCAGGCCGAGGGCGACCGCGTACTCGCCGATGTGGGCACGGTCCTCAAGGACATCGAGAATGCCGATATGGGCGTCGCAGGGTACTGGGGCCAAGATGACTTTTGCGTACTCATCCCTTTTAAGCACATCACCGTCCATCAAATCTACAACCGCGTTCGCGAGGCCGTAGCCAGACATGATGATGGCGTAGGTTTTTGGCCGTCCATGGGCGTTTACCCCATCGACTCCAATGAGGAAATCACTATCGACGCGCAGGCCAAGGCCATGTTTACCAATCGACGCGCCAAAAACGACTTTAAGGAGCGCATTGCCGTTTTCCGCCCCGAGGAATATGAGCATGAGGTTGCGTTCCACCACACGCTAACCGAGTTCCAGTATGCGCTCTCAAACGGCCGCATCACGTACTACCTGCAGCCCCAGGTCGATATGGAAACCGGTGAGATTATTGGCGCCGAAGCACTCACCCGCTGGATTGACAAGGACGGCTCTCTCATTTCGCCCGCAACGTTTATCCCCGCACTCGAGGAAAGCGGCTTTGTGGTGACGCTCGACAAGTACATTTGGCAGGGTGTCGCCTCGTGGCTGCGCGGGCGCATCGATCGAGGACTTCGCGTGGTTCCGGTCTCGCTTAATGTGTCGCGCGTGGATATCCTTGCCTGCGACGTTGCCGAACATATGGGGGCGCTTGCTGCCCAATACAACCTACCGCCCGAGCTCATGCGTATCGAGATCACTGAGACGGCCTATACGGGAGAGTCCGAGGCCGTGGACAAACTGACAGCCGACCTGCACACCCGCGGCTTCTCGACCTATATGGACGATTTTGGCACCGGTCAGTCCACACTCGCGATGCTCAAGAACGTCAACGTCGACGTCATCAAGCTCGACCGCGCCTTTGTGCCCACCGACCGTGATCAAGGCCGCAGCACGCAAATCATTTCATCGATGCTCGAAATGGCGCAGTCGCTCCATCTGCCCGTCGAGGTCGAAGGCGTCGAGACAAATGAGCAGGCGAACATGCTACGACAAATGGGTGCCCGCTACGCTCAGGGCTTCCTCTACTACCGCCCCATGCCGGCGAAGGATTTTGAGGCATTGCTCGATGGCGGCAATAACAACTGATACGCTCGCGTGAGTATTTGCTCGCTTGAGCACTGTTGAATATCGCGAAACAGCACCGCCGATATCGCGCTTGGGCACCGGGGCCGACACTGGCCCCGGTGCTTTTTTATTGCTACCGGTCTATCCGCGGCGCTGCCGCATGTTGGCCTCGCCCATGTCGACCCAGACCGCGTTGTGCACGATCCTGTCCATGATGGCGTCGGCATGCACCCCGCCGCCGAGCCTCGGGTGCCAGTCCTTCTTCTTGAACTGGGTGCAGAATACGGTCGAGGCCGTGCCGTACCTCAGCTCCATCAGCTCCAGCAGCATCGACCTGAACTCGGTGTCCGGCCTGTCGAGCAGCCACTCGTCTATCACGAGCAGGCCGAACGCCCCGTACTTGCGGACGAGCTTGCGCTCGCCGCCGGGCCGGTCACGGCTCTCGCGCCAGAGGTCCTCGAGGTCGGGCTGGCGGACGTAGCACGACCTCACCCTCCTGGCGCAGGCGGCCTTCGCGAGCGCGCAGGCCAGGTAGGTCTTGCCCGTGCCGGTGAGGCCCTGGAGAACCACGTTCTCGCCGCGCCCGACGAACCCGCAGGTCGCGAGCTCGGCCACCGCCACCCTGTCGAGGCCGCGGCCCTCGAAGAAGTCGACCGAGCGGACGTCGGCCTCGGGGTACCTGAGGCCGGCCCTCCTCGTCAGGTTGCGGACCTTCTGCGTGATGAAGTCGGAGTGCGCCTCGTCCACCGCCATCTGGACGCGCTCGGCGAACGCCATCCCGGCGCACACGGCCTCGTCCTGGGCGGAGAGGGCGGCGAGCAGCTCGGCCGCCCCCATCTCCCTGAGCTTGCGGGCGGTCTCCGCGTTGACGTCCATGCTCACTCCTCCCCGTAGAAGCCGGCGCCGCGCACGTAGCCGCAGTCCCCGGACGCCTCGCCGGCTGGCGCCCTGTCCTGCCCCGACCTCAGCACGGGCTCGACGTCGCGGTAGCGCGGCGACCTCTTCCCGGTCGCGAGCGCCATCCCGCACGCCCGCTCGAGCCTCGCCGGGGTGTAGCGCCTGGACAGCCTGAGCACGGCGAGCGCGGCGTTGAAGCCCTGCTCGTCGAACTCGTAGCAGGTGAACACCCTGTCCACCAGCTCGGAGCAGGAGGGCCCGACCCTCGAGGCCCAGGCGCGGATGCGCGGCGCGTCCCAGTCCGACCACGCCCTGCCCTCGGGCATGTCCGAGCCGCGCGTGGAGTAGCGGTTCCTCGCGTAGGACGGGAACCTGGGGTGCGTGGCCACGCGCTCGCCGCCGGAGAAGACCTCCACCTTGCCCTCGGTGACGCGCAGGTCGACCGTCGAGCCGACGAGCAGGTGGCTCACCGAGTAGTAGTTGCGGGCGTACGCGACGTGGCAGTTGGCCTGGACCTTGCGGCCGTAGACCCACTCGCACACCTCGAAGGGCTCGGCCGGTAGGGGCCTCAGCAGCGGGCGCTCGACCTCCTCGAGCCCTCGCGCTTGGCGAACGGCGCGTCGTTGTGCTCCGCGACCCTCCGGGCGACGGCGGCGCGGAGGGCCGCCATGTCGGTGAACACCTCGTCGCGAAGCGCCGCTATCACGTAGGTCGCGGCGGCCCAGACCTCGTTCTCGGCGCTCGGCTTGTCGCGGGGCCTCCTGACCCTCGCCGGGATCACGGCGGAGCCGTAGTGCGCGGCGAGCTCCTCGTAGGCCGCGTTCAGTACCGGCTCCCCGGCCCTGGGGTGGGCGGTGACGCCGGTCCTCAGGTTGTCGGGGACGATGCAGGGCGTCGCGCCTCCCAGGAAGGAGAAGGCGTGCACGTGGCACAGCAGCCATGTATCCTGCTTCATGTCGAGCGTCGGCTCGACGTAGCTGTACCGGCTGAACGGGAGGCAGGCCACGAACAGGTACACCTTCCTGACCTCGCCGGTCGCGGGGTCCACGAGCCGCATCGTGGGCCCCGACCAGTCGACCTCCATGTTCCTGCCCGCCTTGTGCCCGACGCGGCTCACCACGTTGCGCGACACCGTGTACTGGCGGTAGCGCTTGCAGAACCTGTCGTAGGACATCGACGGCGCGCCGGCCTCCGCGCACCCGTCGGCATACTCCGCGTGCAGGAGCTTGAGCGTGACGCCGGTCCTCGCGAGCTCGCGGTGGACGCGTGCCCAGTCGGGGTCGGCGTGCACCGGCCCGGCGTCGCCCCTGCCGGGGAACAGCAGCGCGTAGGCGGCCTCCTCGGACATCCCCTCGACGTCCTCCCAGGAGACGCCCCGCTCCCTCGCGGCTTCCAGCACGTCCTGGACGCTGTGCTTCGAGACGTGGGCGGTGCGGGCGATCGCGTTCTGCGAAAGCCCGTTCACCGACCTCAGCCTCAGGACCTCCCTGGCCCTGATCCTTCTCGCCATGTGGAACCTCCTCGTTCTCTGGACTGCATGGCAGCCCGAGCGTAACGGGGATGCGCGGGAAGGCATTTAATGGCGGTGCCGAACGGCAATATTCGGTCGGGTGGGCGGCGGTGCTGATTCGCAATATAGGTGGTGTCGAAAGGGCCTAGGACTCATTCCGGTATAAACGACGCCCTGTAGATCGGAGGGAATCTCGATACCTTTGTCAACAAGAATTGCAACGTTTTCCCTGCCAAGCCGACCAATAAAGTATCCGGCTTCAAATACAACATTTTGTCTAGCCCTGGGCTTTTCCGACTGTTCTGCCTGGGCTCTTCCTTCGTCGTCCGCCGTAAAAAGGCATACCGCTCCTGCTGCATCGCCTTCAATTTCCAGCTTTTCGATGATTGTCTTGCCCTGATTTGACTGCTCGTTTAGGACAACCGCCGTCAGGCCCTGCCTTTCGATGATTCTCGCGACCCTTTCTCTAAGCTCTCCGTTGTGACCATGAACGATAAATACCTTCGAATAATCTCCAACATTTGCAGTCGATCCGGTTTCCCCTTCGTCTGAAAACTCATCAAGGTATGTCTCCAGCACAGCTTTTGCACTGCGCAGGCCGTCCGCACAGGCTTCAACGAAAGCCGAGTCGGGCGTACCGGAGGTGAAGAAAGACAACGAGTAGCTGATTTTGTTAAAGCTTTTAAATTCGTAGCTGTCTTTTCCAAATCGCCTAATTAAAAGCCTGTCCGCCCTTGTCTTCCATGCTTTAAAGTCAGGCGAACTAGAGCTGATGTATTTCTTTGAAAGTTCGTCTGCTGTTTCGCACAACTGCTGCAAAATTTCAAAATCAGACATTAAGCCTTCTTTCTATAACCAATAACGGAGCTAAGAAGCATCTTATTCCAATGAGCGGCCAAATCTCTTTACTGTTTCCTCGGTGCCCCTATCGGAGATGGACTTGCCCAGTGCGAACTCAATAGCGTCCAGCAAAGCCATGGCGCGATCTTTGAAATAGGCATCAAAGTCATCATTAATGAACGCATCCCAGTCAATGAGATTCGATTCGATGACGGAGTTCACCCTGTTCGATTTCACTTTCTTAACGAATTTCGCTGAGCAGACGCTGGGAGTCAAGCCTCCAATTTCTCTGTCCGATTCAGGCAGCAGAGGCATCTTGTTGATGACCGAGTTCCACTTATGCCTTTCGTATCCCGTTTTTACGCAGTGGCTTTGCGGGAAGATGTGATGTATATCGGGAGCGGTTTCCATGCTGTTCACGATATCGATAGAGATGCCACGCATTAAATCGAGCCCCTTCCCCTTATAGAGGAGAGCCATGATTCCCTTATAGGCTGCCGATTGCCTCGACTAGAGTCGCAGGAGTCGGGTTGACTGGAAATGAGCATTGTTCACGGTTAGCATCTCGGATTCCGCATCTTCAATCTTGGCATTCACATCCTCTATGTCATAGCAATAGCGGGTCTCGTTTGAGCCGCCATGCATCTCTCCAAGGATTCCACATCAGA
>CALBBA010000246.1 GCA_937926755.1 uncultured Collinsella sp. | reverse complement strand
GTTCGAGGCGAACTCGCTAGCCGGGGTAACGCGGTAGCCGTGGCGCAGGAGCAGGTCAACGAAGACACCGTTACCTGTTGTGAGCGTGCCTCTGAAGGATCCGTCGTAGATATGGCCCACGCCGCACGACGGACTGCGATCCTGCAAAATGCACGCAACGATCTCGGACGGGCCGCCCGCTTGCTCGCACATATCGAGCGCACGTTGAGCGCCCAGACGAAATTCGCGATCGACCGAGATACCCTCGCAGGTACGAACCTCTCCGTTCACAATCTCGGACGGCTTGCGCGGCGTGGGCAGGCCGCCAAAGACCTCAGGGCACACCAAGAGGACCTCGGTCCCCGTGCGCTCGCAAGCCTCGATCAGCTCTCGATGATAGTTGTCGAGCCCGTTATACTTGCAGCTCTCGCCCATTAAACAGGCGCTCACCACGATCTTCATATACAACACTCCCCACGCAAAACGCCCCATTTGAGATGGACACTCAAATGGGGCGATTGACACTGCGCAACTAGTATTACTGCTGCTTCGGCATCAGCGGATTCTCGCGCGTGAGGAGATTCATAAACTCCTCGCCCGTGATCGTCTCCTTCTTGTACAGATAACGAGCCAGCTCGTGGAGCTTGAACTTGTTCTCCTTCAGGATCTGCAGAGCGCGGTCGTGCGCATCCTCGATCAGCTTGGCGACAATCGCGTCCACGCGCTCGGCCGTACCGGGGGCGCAGGTGAGCGACGTGTCCTGGTTGAGGTACGCATTCTGAACGGTACCGAGCGCCATCATGCCAAACTCGTCGGACATACCAAAGCGCGTCACCATATTACGGGCGAGCTTGGTAGCCTGCTCGATGTCGTTGGCGGCGCCGGTCGTCATCTCTCCAAAGATGAGCTCCTCGGCTGCGCGGCCACCGCAATAGACAGCGAGCTTGTCCAAGACCTCCTGGCGCGTCGTCAGGAAGCGCTCGTCCTCCTCGACCTGCATGGTATAACCAAGAGCACCGCTCGTGCGCGGCACGATGGTGATCTTCGTGACCGGCGCAGAGCCCTTCTGGCGAGCGGCAACGATGGCATGGCCGATCTCGTGATAAGAAACGACCTGCTTCTCGTGGTCGGACAGCACCGTGGACTTACGCTGTTGGCCGGCAATGACGACCTCCACCGACTCCTCGAAGTCGTCCTGGGTTGCACGCTTGCGACCCTCGCGAACGGCACGCAGGGCGCCCTCGTTGATGATATTGGCCAGGTCGGCGCCCGAGGCACCGGGCGTGGCGCGGGCAATCGCGGTCAGATCGATCGGCGGCTCGGTCTTCACACTCTTGGCGTGGAGCTCGAGGATGTTCTTACGGCCGGTCAGATCGGGCAACTCGACGGGGATGCGGCGGTCAAAACGACCGGGGCGCAGTAGAGCGGGATCGAGACTGTCGGGGCGGTTGGTTGCGGCAAGGACAACGATACCCTTGTGGTTATCGAAGCCATCCATCTCGGTCAGCAACTGATTGAGCGTCTGCTCGCGCTCGTCGTTGCCGCTAAAGCCGCCGCCATCGCGCTTCTTACCGATGGTATCGATCTCATCGATAAAGACGATACACGGGGCCTTTTCCTTGGCCTGCTTAAACAGATCACGAACCTTTGCAGCGCCGCGACCAACAAACATCTCAACGAACTCAGAGCCCGAAATGCTAAAGAACGGAACACCGGCCTCGCCGGCAACAGCCTTGGCAAGCAGGGTCTTACCGGTACCCGGAGGGCCAACAAGGAGAGCACAGCGCGGCAGCTTGGCGCCGATCTCCTCGTAGCGCTGCGGCTTCTCCAGAAAGTCGACGACCTCCTTGAGAGACTCCTTGGCCTCTTCCTGGCCAGCGACGTCCTTAAAGGTCACGCCCACGTCCTTGGAGGCAATCACGCGCGCGCCGGACTTGCCCAGTCCGCCGCCGCCAAAGCCACCGCCGCCAAAGTTCATCGAAGGACCGTCATCACCCATGGCCTTCTTCATGCGGCGGTTGAGCCACCAGCCAATCAGGAAGAAAATCGCCATGGGAAGAATGAGGGTGAGCAGGTAGTAGGTCATCAGACCCGAGTTCTTATCGGGAACGACCGACTCAAGCGAGGCGCCAGATTCAAGCACGCGATCGGTAAAGCCCGTATCGTTCGGCACACCGGTCGTCTTATAGGCGATGTTCTCGTCCTCGCCCTTGTTGGTGTAATAAATCGAGTCATCGTTCGTGTTGTACTCGACCTTGTCGACACTCTTCTTATCGAGCGCTTTGACAAACGTCGAGTAATCGGTCTTCGTAATCTGCTGCGTGTGACCGATGTTGGGGAACAGAACGGTCGAGAGCACGAGGTAGACGACGAAGGCGATGAGCACGTAGAGGATCATATTCCGTCTACGCTTGTTGTCATCCATCTCCATCTGCTTGAACTCCATCTACTGGGGTTGATAATGGTTTCTAGAATACCCAACCCGAGCGACGATAAACCTACGCTGGGCACGAAAGGACAGAGATGGCATCACTGGAAGTCGGCAAGGTTCAAATCTATACGGGAGACGGCAAGGGCAAGACGACGGCTGCGCTGGGGCTCGCGCTGCGCGCCACGGGCTATGGACTTAACGTGCTCATGCTTCAGTTTGCCAAGAAGCTGCACTGCGCCGGGCATGATGCGGCGCCCCGTTTGGGTCTGCGCATCGTACAAGCCGACCGCGACACGCCCGAGGCCTGCGCCGCTCAGGTCATGGAGCTCGCACACGAGCAGATTTCGCAAGTTGACGTGCTAATCCTGAATGAGCTAGGAGAAGCCATGCGCCGAGGATTTGTGGCGCGAGAGGATGTGGAGAGGCTGATTGCGCTGAAGCCCGCCACCACGGAGCTCGTGCTCACCGGCCGCGGCTTGCTACCCCTCGCCGACCTTGCCGACCTAGTAACCGAAATGCGCCCCGTCAAACACTACTTCGACGAAGGCCTCCTAGCCCGCCAAGGCATCGAATACTAATTGGTCCGAAGGGGACGGAGAATAACGGATCATCGACATCATGACGAAGAGCAATGATCCGTTTTCCTCCGTCTCATGCGGATCATTAGGCAGTAGGGCGGCCGAGCCAGTTGCCGCTGTGGTGGTAGATGGTGAACATCGTGGCCGTGATGAGCCAGGTTACGGGGTAAACCAACAGCAGGTGCTCAAGAGACGGATCGAACGGCATAATCGCAAACACCCAGATCACCCTGAGCACGACAGTGCCAAAAATCGTGAGCAGCATGGGCTGCAAGCTCACGCCGGCACCGCGAATGGAGCCCGACGCGTTCTCGATAATCGAGAAGATCGCGTAGAACGGCGCGATGAAATGAAGAATCGTCGTGGTGTACGCCGAAATCGAAGCATCGTCGACAAACAAACGCGACAGAGGACCCGAGAACACCAGGAGCACGGCAGACAGGCCACCAATGAGCATAAACGACAGCACGAGCGACGTGTGATATCCCTTGCGCATGCGCTCGTAATTGCGCGCGCCAAAGTTCTGCGCCGAGAACGTGGTGATCGATACGCCGAGCGCCTCGGTCACCATCCAGATAATGCCATCCAGGCGCCCAGATAGACCCCAAGCAGTTGTGACATCGGCGCCAAACGAATTAACCGACACCTGGATCAGCACGTTCGAGATCGAATAGGCAGCCGATTGAAAACCGAGTGGCAGACCACACGAGATCATACTCTTGCAAAAATCGCGATCGATGCCGAGCTTAGACAGCGAAAGACGCCATGCACCCGGAGCGCGCATCATGCGCAACACGATCATCGTTGCATTGGAGCAAATGGTCAGCGCCACCGCGATGCCGCAGCCCAGCGCCTCCATATGAAGCACAGCAACGAAGATGACATCCAGCACCGCATTAACAAGGCAGCCGGAAGCGATAATCACAGCAGGCCCGCGCGTGTCGCCCACGGCACGCAGCAGTGCGGTTCCCATATTAAGCAGCAGCGCCGCAACCATCGCGGCAAAATAACAGCGAGCATAGGCAACGCCCTCGGCAAGTAGCTCGTGCGGCGTGTTCATAAGCACTAGCATGGGCTCAACGAACACTATGCCAAGAATCGAGAAAACGATACCGCCCACTAGCGCGAGCGTCATGGCCGTATGGACCGAACGACTCAGTCGCTCATCATCGTGCTGGCCAAAATACTGACCGGTAATGACCGCGCAGCCGGCGCCGACGCCAACGCAAAAGCCAATGCAGAGCTCGGTGAGCACCATCGTGGCTTGAATGCCACCCAGCGCGAGCTTGCCGCCAAACTGACCGACGATATACGTACCGATAAGCGTGTAGGCCTGCTGAAAAAACGAACTAAAAAAGATGGGAACGCACAGCGACAGTAATTGCTGCCAAATGACACCTTGCGTTACATCGATAGCCGTAGATTTCTTAGCCACACGCCCTCCCCACACGCATACGTCAAACAGTAAAACAGCAATTAAAAACCAAAGGCAAATCCAGCTTAGCACCGACTGGCGGCGACCGAAACACCCCGAATTAGAGCACAGTGCGGAATAACAGCCTAGTGATACAAACCCGGCTGGTAGTGATACTCATTGCTCACGTGCGGGCATAGCTGCCAAAAGGCGACGGCGCTCGCCGCGGCCACGTTGAGCGAATCGACCCCGTGCGCCATCGGAATACGCACCGCGTGGTCACAGCCGGCAATGGTCTTGGCGCCCAAGCCGGCACCCTCGGTGCCCATAAAAATCGCCAAGCGATCAATCTTCTGCAGCACAGGATCGTCCAGCGACACTGAATCGTCCGTCAACGCCATAGCGGCACACGAAAAGCCAGCATCGTGCAGCGCGCTCAGGCCATCATGCGGCCACACACGAGCCTCGCTGCCAATGCGCGTCCACGGCACCTGAAACACGGTGCCCATGCTCACGCGGGCCGAGCGACGGTACAGCGGGTCGCAGCACGTCGGGCTGACCAAAATACCATCAACGTTCAATGCGGCAGCAGAGCGGAAAATCGCGCCAACATTGGTGTGATCGACAATACCCTCAAGCACGCACACGCGCACCGGACGATCCCCCGCCGCCTCGACGACGCCGCCCAAGAACTCATCAACCGGAATCTGGCGCGGGCGACGGAACGCCGCCAGCGCGCCGCGCGTCACGTTAAAGCCCGTCAACTGCTCCATAAGCTCCATCGAGGCCACGAACACGGGAACCGGACCCGCACCTTCGCGAACCGCCAGGCGCTCGAACAGCGGCATCATCTGGTCAAGCCAGCGCTCGCCCAAAAGAAAGCTCACCGGCTCGTATCCGGCGCGAACCGCGCGCTCGATAACCTTGGCGCTCTCGGCGATAAAGATGCCCTTTTGCGGCTCCAACACGCAGCGCAGCTCGCGCTCGGTCAGGCGCACGTAGGCATCGAGCCGGTCGTCCTCGAGCGAATCGATTCGCAGAACCTCAACGGCATCAGTCATAGCAGCCAGCCCGCACCTTTCTTTACAGCACATCTATACCAAACGAGGCGACGCTAAGCGCCGCCCCATGCATTCAAACAAACCGATGATACCGTTCACGCCAGACGATTTACGCCTCAACGCGACGATACGTCACGAACTCATAATCGATGCCCTCGTCACCCTCACCGGCGGCAATCGTCGCGACCCCGCTACGCTGCGCAATCTTCCACGCAGGATCGGCTTCCAAATCGGGAAAGTACGTATCCACAACATGGACGCAGTGGTTATGCGTGACCTC
>CALBBA010000245.1 GCA_937926755.1 uncultured Collinsella sp. | reverse complement strand
TGTGCAATCGCAAGAAGATGACGGGGCGGAATGTCAATCCTGGTCTAACAGAGCCTTAATTAATGCCTCAATAGCGTTTGCCGGCTCTATGAGAATGTTGTAATCGGGTTGCTCGCTGTCCTCTGCTGAATAAATTTCGTACCCCAACTTGGCGTACGTCTTGAGTCTTTTCTGGTACATGCGGGCGAGCATGGGTATCGACAGGTCAATGTAGTCGAATATCTCAACCTGTTGCTTGCCCTCGTGGCTTCTATGCAGTCTGCCCACCTGCTGCGTTACGCTGCCGTCCCAAGATATCGGCGTGGCAATGAAAAGGGTGTCAAGGTAGGACAGATCGAAGCCCTCGCTCAGAAGGCTTTCGGTGGCGACGATGATTCGATGTTCATGCTCAAAGCCGGGAAGACTGTTCAGTATCGCTTTTCTTTCTTTGGCGCCGATTTCTCCGGTTAAGAGTATGGGCTCGTGTCTGCGATCATTAAGCAACCTGAACAGTTCCTCAGCATGCTTTTTCCTTTTGGATAGTATGAGCGGATGTCGACCGTTTGACGCTGCTTCGAGGGCGTCATCGACAATCAATTCGTTTCTTGCCGCATGTGCACACAGCATATCGAGAATCTGATTGAAGCTTGCATCCGGCTCGTAGGCGGATAGCCGAATGCCGGTAAATCTCGGTCGAACGATGCGCTGGATGCCCTGCTGAATTGCCTGCGTTTTTGGATCGATGACATAGCGAAGCGGGCCGCAGAGCATCGAGAGCGCCCGCGTGAGTCCGTCGGAGCGCTCGGGTGTCGCGGAGAGGCCATATATATATTTGGCTGGAGCGGACTTGAGGACGAGCTCGAGCTGTGGCGCGGCAGCATGGTGGCATTCGTCGCAGATAATGAGGCCGTAATTACGAACAAGGTTCTTAACTATCGGCTCCCCGGTTTGGGAGTCTTTGCCAGATAGCGACTGAAAGGAAGCGACGTCGATAAGGCCGCTGACGGCGGTTTTGCCCCCTCCGATTTGTCCAATAAGGGGAGGTTGCTTTTTGCTGATTCGTCCTTTTGGCGTTCGGACCGGCTCTCTGGTGTCCGTAATGTCGAGAAATCGTTCGAGCTGCGATTTCCATTGGGCTATGAGCGCGGTCTTTGAAACAATGACGAGCGCCGGAAGACCAACGGCGGCAATAAGATAAGCTCCGATGACGGTTTTACCGAAGCCCGTTGGCGCAGACATGATTCCGTCTTCGTATTCAAGCATCTGGTCGGCGGCAATTTGCTGTTCGGGATGAAGGGTCCCTTTGAATGCCATCTCAATTGGATTGCCTGTGCTACGTTCGTCTGAATAATGGGCAGTAACGTGGGCTTCTTGAATCAGCTGCTCAAGTTGGGCTTTGCAGCCTCTGGGAATCGCGACGCGGCCATCTCTAAGTTCGCTGAGGTCTATGAGTCGCGGTTTGCCGAATACTGATTGATGCATAGATTGCGCACGGAAGAACTCCGGGTTGGCAAATGTCGCAAGCCTGCGGATTTCCATTTGAGCTGCCGGGCTCAGAGACTTTTCGGGGATGTAGAGCATATCGGCTTGTGTGACGAGCAGGTTCGAGGGGAAGTCTCGTGGCGTGAGCGGGAGCCGCTTTCGTGGCTTTTGGACATTGCGCCTGGTTTTGTTTGTCGCTGCAGCTGTTGCTATTCCAAGCGGTTTGTTTTTGGTGTCCTCGATCAGACGATCCACCGTCGCACGCGAGATTAGTTGGATTTGCGAAAGGTAAAGCCATTGGTCGGGAAAGGGCTCGAATCGTTCGTCAACAAATACGCTGTTTCCTTCCCGCTGCGCTTTTCCCTGAAAGGGCAGCGCAATGAGATTTCCAAAGCCGCCTTCAGGAATGGTGGACTGCGCGGGTATCATTCGGTCAAAGGCTTCGAAGGTGATTGTCTTGTTGAGTGCCGCTGCTTCGGCGATAAGGCAGCTACCGAAATCTCGTGCTGTCTTTGCGTTTATAGGTTCTAGGAAGAAAAACCAGATATGCGCGCCGTTGCCTGACCTTGATCGCTCGACCGCAGCGTTAATTCCATGGTTTTTTACGACAAGCCTGATAGCGTTTGTCGCTTCTTTCCAATCGGCTTTGTCAAAATCAATGACAAGGACATTTGTGTTGCAGTCTTTGTCGAGAACATATTGACCTATGACGTCCCGGAGCCTGTCGTCGCTGCCTTTGAAATGGGCGATAATGGCGGCATCGTTCAGCTCAAGGAATGTGCGGCTGCGACATTCAGCGCATTTAATTCTGTGATGGTTTGCTTTGGGGCAAATGCCTGGCTTCCACTCATTTGCGCAGGCGGGTGTATAGCCGATGCCCCCGTCTTTTCTGCGATACCCGTGAGCGTGCACATCTTTGCGGCCGGTAAAAAGATTGCGAAAGAGCTCGAGTTTGTCGCGCGCTGGGCTCGCGCTGGTAACGATGCCCTCGGTCTGTGCACGTTCGCCGAAAGATTTGCCGGCTTTGTCCCATTCTTCGAGTGTTGCGTAACGGATGTCTGGACCGTTGCTACAGATTACGATCTGCTTACGCGGATCTGAAGCGTGGACAACCGTTTTATTGAGTTTGAATAAGGCGTTCCCGAAAAGGGCGTATTGATGCACGGCGTTGCTCATTTGAATGCCATTCTTGTCAGCGTTCATTGGGATGAGGGTACGTCATTTCAGCTTTATGAGATATGCGACTTCGATTTTGGTTCGGTAATAGTGGGGTACCGATCCGTGAGTGGCAATTAGCCGGTGCCAAAACGTGCGGCGGCTGTTGTTAAAGGTGTTTTGGCGGCTATGGGGCGTGTTGGCGGCGTGGGGAGGGGTCCTCGAATGACTCCGTGGTCAAATAACGTCAAATATGAGTACTGTTGTTAATGTAGTCTCATAACATTTGGTAAGAATAGAATACCAATTCCACATTATTCTATATATCTAACCCACTAAACACGGAATTTTGAGCCTTGGCAAGACGTGGAATTGATCGAAATGATCAATTCCGGCGAGATTTTGCTGCTACTAATTTGGTGGCGGTACTCATATTTGCCATTTTTTGTCCAGTGGGTACCGCGAGGGGCCTGTTCGACTGGCTCAACGGCCCGGTGATGGATGCCGGCATGATCAGCCCACTCGATCCAGACCTTGTCCACATCACCGACGACCTCAACGAAGCCGTCGACATCGCCCTGAGCGGGCTGATGTAGGGTAGGTAAAATGGGACGGGGCTAAAAGACTGGTCTGAAACGTTTGATACCAGTCTTTTTAGCCCCGTCCCAAATGAACTGCTTCTAAGTTGCGGTGGAATAGGGATTGATTGGCGGCTAATAAGCCAAAAACAGTCCCTATTCCACCGCAACTGATGTGGGCGTCCCTAGTGAGTTGGCTGGTAGCGGGGGCAGTAGCTGATGGCGATGGCGTCGACGCCTACGTGGGTGGCGATGGTGCAGCCGATGGGGCCGGTGCCGGCGTCTACGTAATCCTGACCCGCGAGTGCCTCGTTGACAAGCTCCTGCTCCTCGGCGGCGCCGGTCGTGAGCACGCGCACGCTGGAGCCCGGATACTCGGCCAAAAATGCGAGGCAATCGGCCATGGTGTTGGTAACGATGCGCTTGGCACCGCGGCCCTTTTTTATGGCCTTGATCTCGCCCGATTTCCACTCCGGCGAAACGGCCAGGCGAATGTTGAGCATTTGCGTGAGCTGGCCGGCGAGCTTGGGCGCGCGGCCGTTCTTAACGAGATTCTCGAGCGTGCGGGGAATCAGCAGCAGGTGGGCGTCGGGCAGCGTCGCGCGGATCTGCGCCTCGGTCTCGTCCAGGCTGCGGCCGTCCTCGCGCATGGCCAGCGCGTACTCCACCAGCAGGCCCTCGGCGCCCGAGCCGGTGCGCGAGTCGATGCAGCGCACGTCGAGCTCGTGCGTCTCGGCCGTCAGGCTGGCGTTGGCGTAGCAGGCGGACCACTCGCTGCACAGCGAGATAAAGATGGCGCTATCGTGGCCGTCGGCGCGCACGCGGTCAAAGAGTTCCTTGAACTCGCCGGCACTCGGCTGCGAGGTGTGCGGCAGCTGCTCGGAGCCGGCCATGCGGGCGACGTACTCTTGGGCGGTAATCTGCACCTGGTCGAGCAGGTCCTCGCCCTCGATAATCACATGCAGCGGAATCACGTAAATGCCGAGCTCTTGGGCGCGGGCGGGGGAGATGTCCGACGTGGAGTCGGTTATGATGGCAAAAGACATAATTGCACCTTTCGTTGGGGCGCGACGGCGCCGCCTTCTGAGAGCAAAGTGCGACAAGTATAGTGGAGTCGTTCCACATTTCTAGGTTCAATTGTTGAATAGTCAACAGTTTGAAGTGTCGGTGTGGAAATCGTCAACTGGGGAAGAGGGATGCCGATGGAGGCGCTGGAGATATGCAAACGGCCGGTCGTGCTGTTTGATTTTGATGGCACGGTGGCCGATACGGGTCGGGCGGTGATGACCTCGACGCGCAAGACGCTGGCTGCACGCGGGTTTTCGGAGGCGCAGATGGGTGACCTGCGTCGCATGATCGGGCCGCCCCTGTGGAAGAGTTTTCACGACTTTTATGGCTTCTCCCGCGAGGAGTCGCTTGTGGTGGCCGACGAGTACCGCGCCTTTTTTGACGAGCTGGGACCGGAGGAGTATCCCGTGTTTGACGGGATCCCCGAGCTGCTGGATGGGTTGGTCGCCCAGGGCAAGCGCTTGGCCGTGGCGACGTCGCGCATGGAGGCAAAGTGCGTTGACATGGTGGGAGAGCTGGGACTTTCTCAGTTTGAGGCGGTGGTTGGCATGAATCCGCCGCAGGGGCGCGAGACCAAGGCCGATTCGGTCCGCGACGCGTTGGCGGCCTTGGGTGCGGCCGCGGGCGATGCCGTGATGATCGGCGATCGCTTTAACGACGTCGAGGGCGCGCACGCGATGAGCGTGCCGTGCATTGGTATCTATTCGGGCGCGGCGGCGCCGGGCGAGCACGAGGCGGCGGGTGCCGATGCAGTGGTGCACTCGGTGGCCGAGCTTGCTAAACTTTTCGCTATATAGGTATTTGATGTGAGGGGCGGGCACGCTCGCCGCTCATTGGTAAGGAGGTCGTCCATGAATCAGGTGGAGCAGAGCGTTGCCGAGTATGTCGACGAGGTCTGGGAGGATGTCGTCGCCGATATCGAGCAGCTGGTGAGTTATCCGTCCGTGGCAGTTTCTGCCGATGCGGAGCCCGGCGCGCCGTTTGGCCGCCCGGTCCGTGACGCGCTCGATTGCGCGCTCGGCATCGCGCAGAAGCTCGGCTATCAGACGAGCGACGACGAGGGCTATGTGGGAATCGCCGATATCCCGGGCCGCGGCGACAAACAGCTCGCGACTATCTGCCACGTGGACGTGGTTCCCGCCGGCCCTGGCTGGAACACCGACCCGTTCACCATGGAGCGCCGCGAGGGCTGGCTGCTCGGTCGCGGCGTGATTGACGACAAGGGCCCGGCGGTATTGTCACTCTACGCCGGCGCCTACTTGCTCAAGCACGGCATTGTTCCGCGCTACACCTTCCGCGCGCTGCTGGGCTGCGATGAGGAAGTGGGCATGTCCGACGTTCACCATTATCTGGAGAACCACGCAGACCCCGACTTTTTGTTTACGCCCGATGCCGAGTTCCCGGTCTGCAATGCCGAGAAGGGCCAGTTTGGGGCGACATTTGTGAGCTCCAAGATCGACGGCGGGCGCATCGTGTCGTGGAGCGGCGCCGAGGCGAGCAATGCCATTCCGTCGCAGTCCATCTGCGAGCTCGCGATTGCCGCCGATGAGCTGCCGGCGCCGGTCGAGAACGCCGATCGCCTTGAGATCACGACACTCGATAACGGGCATGCGCAGATTTTTGCCCACGGCATTGGCGGTCATGCCTCGATGCCCGAGGGCACTATCAACGCTGTCGGCCTGATCGTGGCGTATCTGCGCGAGGCCGAGGATGCGTTTGGTGCGCGCGACGAGCGCCTGCTGAGACCTGCCGAGCACGAGTTCGTCAAGTTCCTGGCTTTTGTGCATGCGGACGCCTATGGCCGCGGCCTAGGTATCGATGCGACGAGTCCGGCGTTTGGCCCGCTTACCTGCAACGCTGGCGTCATCCGCGTGGCGGATGGCCATATTGAGCAGGTCATCGACGTGCGCTTCCCCGACAGCACGAGTGCCGATACCATCCGCGAGCAGCTCGATCCGCTCGTGGGCCGTTTCGGCGTGACGTGCCAGCTGGGTCGCGCGAAGGTGCCGTTCTCGGTCTCTGCCGATGATCCGGCCGTGAAGGCGCTTATCGATACCTATAACGAGTTCACCGGCAAGCATGCCGAGCCCTTTGCCATGGGCGGCGGCACGTACGCGCGCAACTTTGCCCGCGCCGTCTCGTTTGGCCCCGAGGAGACCGGCCTGGAGCTGCCCGCATGGGGCGGCCAGATGCACGGCCCCAACGAGTGCGCCAACGAGGAACAGCTCAAGCAGGCGCTCAAGATTTATATCGTGGCGATCCTGCGCCTCAACGAACTTGAACTGTAGGGCTTCCCCAGGCACCCGACCTTGCCCCTCAAACCGTCGCTTGCGTACCAAAATACGCGGCGCTCCTCTTTCGGGGTAATCTCGGGCACCTGGAAAACCCCTATATCCTGCTTGGATACAAACTTGCATTACGAGCCCGGTGCTTTTGCCCGGGCTTTTTCTGTTGCGGTGGGGTAGTCATTGGGGACGTTCCTTTGGTGTAAAAGGTGCGCCATGTTCGGCGCTGGATTGTTATCCGTTTGTAAAGGCTGGGCAGAGCTTGCGGTAAGGGTCTATCAATAGCCCGTAAGAAACCGCAGATAAGGCGGTCGTCGCCCGATCGGGGGCGTATCTTTCCAAACAGCAAAGCGGGCGGGGTGCCCGCGATTCGCATGTATGAAAGGAAGATCATGCTCGATCAGGCTTATTCTCGTCGTCAGTTCCTCGGCCTCGCTGGTGGTCTTGCCAGCATCGTCGGTCTCGGTCTCGTTGGTTGCGGCGGCTCAGGTGCCTCCGGCGCCGCCGACAAGGGTAGCGCCGCTGCTGCCGAGTCCGTCTCCGGCGAGGTGACCTACGACGGCGCCTCCTCGTTCCAGGCTCTCGTCGAGGCCGCTGCCGAGAAGTTCATGGACGCCAACCCTGACGTCTCCGTCTCCGGCTCGGGCAACGGTTCGGGCAAGGGCCTGACCGCTGTTGCCGCCGGCACCGTCACCATCGGTAACTCCGACGTCTTCGCCGAGACCAAGCTCGAGGCCGACCAGGTCAAGAACCTCGTCGACCACGAGGTCGCCGTCGTGGGCATGGGCCCCGTCGTCTCCAAGAACGTTGAGGTCGATGACCTGTCCCTCGAACAGCTCAAGGGCATCTTCTCCGGCCAGATCACCAACTGGAAGGAGGTCGGCGGCGACGACGCCAAGATCGTCGTTCTCAACCGCAAGGCCGGCTCCGGTACCCGCGCCACCTTCGAAGCGGCCATCTTTGGCGACGAGGCCGTCGACTTTAAGGGCGACGCCGAGCTCGACAAGTCCGGCGATGTCCAGACTCAGATGGGCAGCACCGACAACGCCATCTCCTACCTCGACTTCTCGCACTTTGATGACTCCAAGTTCAACGCCATCAAGGTCGAGGGCGTGGAGCCCAAGAGCGCAAACGTCACCGACGACTCCTTTAAGATCTGGGCTACCGAGCACATGTACTGCTCCAAGGACGCCGACGAGGCTACCAAGGCTTTCCTTGAGTTCATGCTCTCCGACGACGTCCAGGGCAAGCTCGTCGAGGAGCAGGGCTTTATCCCCGTCTCTGCCATGAAGGTCGTCAAGGACGCCAGCGGCAAGATCTCCGCTAAATAAGTAATCGCCCCGGAAAGGTTTGCAATGGCAAAACAGCTGCCAAAGCGCGACCTCGAGAACGTGGGCCTGGGCGTCACGGGCGCGTGCGTAGCGCTCGTGACGCTTGTCGTTGCCGCGCTCATCTTTATGGTCGCCCAAAAGGGCCTCTCGGCTTTTGTCAAGGACGGCGTCTCGGTCGTCGAGTTCTTTGCCGGCACCAAGTGGGACCTGGCCAACACAGCCGAAAACGGCCTGCCCTACACCGGCGCCCTGCCCCTGATCGTCACCTCGTTTGCGGTCATGGTGCTCTCCACGCTCATCGCGCTGCCCATCGCCATCGGCTCTGCCATCTTTGCGGTCGAGATCCAGCCTAAGTTTGGTTCCAAGATCTTTCAGCCGCTTATTGAGCTTTTGACCGGCATTCCCTCGGTCGTCTTTGGCCTGATCGGTTTCCACGTGGTCGTCGGCCTTATGAAGGGCGTTTTTCACGTGAGCACGGGCCTGGGCATCCTGCCTGGCGCCATCGTGCTGGCCGTCATGATCCTGCCGACGATGACCACCCTTTCGGTCGATGGCCTGCGCGCCGTGCCCGACAGCTACCGTCAGGGCTCGCTTGCTCTGGGCTATACCCGCTGGCAGACCATCTGGCACGTGGTACTCAAGTCTGCCATGCCGTCGCTCATGACCGCGGTCATCCTCGGTATGACCCGCGCCTTTGGCGAAACGCTCGCTGTGCGCATGGTTATCGGTGGCATCGAGGCCATGCCGACGTCGCTGCTGTCGCCGGCGTCCACCATCACCACCACGCTCACCACGTCCATGGCGGTCTATGCCGAGGGCTCGGCGCAGGACGATGTTCTGTGGGCGCTTGGTCTGCTGCTGATGGGCATGAGCCTCATCTTCATCCTGATCATCCATCTCATTGGCCGCAAGGGGGCGAAGGCTCGTGGCTAGCACGCGCATCCATATCGACGAGACGAGACTCGGGCGGGTCCAAAGGCAGGACCGCATCGCCACGGGCGTGCTGACGGCAATCGTCGCCATCGTCATGCTCATCGTCATCTCCATGGTGGCCTATATCCTGTTTGAGGGCATCTCGACGCTGTTACAGCCGAGCTTTCTCACGCAGCCCGCGCGCGCTAACGGTACCCAGGGCGGCGTGCTCTACCAGCTGTTCGACTCGTTCTATCTGCTGCTGATCACCCTGATCATCTCGGTGCCCATCAGCCTGGGCGGCGCGGTCTTCCTGGTCGAGTACGCGCCGGGCGGACCCATTCGCGACATTGCCTCCACTGCCATCGAGACGCTGTCCTCGCTGCCTTCCATCGTCGTCGGCATGTTCGGCTTCCTGGTGTTCTCGGTGCAGCTGGGCTGGAAGTACTCCATCATCTCCGGCGCCGTCGCGCTCACCATGTTCAACATTCCCATCCTGGTGCGCGTGATCCAACAGGCGCTCGAGGACGTGCCGCAGGCCCAGCGCGATGCGTGCCTGGCCATGGGCCTTACTCGCTGGGAGGCTACGCTGCACATCCTGGTCCCCGAGGCCATGCCTGCCATCGTGACCGGCATCGTGCTTTCGGCCGGCCGCGTGTTTGGCGAGGCCGCGGCGCTGCTCTTTACCTCGGGCATGAGTTCGCCGGTGCGCCTGAACTTCTTGAGCTTTAACCTGTCGAGCCCTACCTGCGCCTGGAACGTGTTCCGCCCCGGCGAGTCGCTCGCCGTGCACATCTACAAGATTTACGGTGAGGGCAGTCCCGAGGCCCAGCAGATCGTCTGGGGTACCGCCGCACTGCTGATGATCTGCGTGCTGCTGTTTAACGTAGTCGCCCGTATCGTGGGCAAGCAACTGGCAAGGAAGATGACGGCCGAATGAGCGAAATGAATGCAACGCCCGCAACCGAGGCGGCCACGTCCGACACCCCCCAGGACTTTCTGTCGAGCGTGGGGGAGAGCGAGAGGCGCGTGCGCGTGAGCGGCAAGGCCGTGAGCGACGAGGTCGTGCTCTCCGCCAAGGACGTCAACGTGTACTATGGCGACCACCATGCGCTGCACGATACGTCGCTCGACTTCCACAATAGCGAGATCACGGCGCTCATTGGGCCCTCGGTCTGCGGTACGTCGACCTTCTTGCGTACTATCAACCTCATGAGTCG
>CALBBA010000244.1 GCA_937926755.1 uncultured Collinsella sp. | reverse complement strand
GCCGTCACCGGCCTGTACTTCTACCCGGGCGACGTGGCCGCCAAGGCACATGGGGTGGAGCCGTCCGCGCGCGGCGAGCTCGAGATCACAACGCTCAACCAGATGTACCTGGAGGAGGGGACGCTGTCCGTGGTCACCCTCGGTCGCGGCTACGCGTGGCTGGACACCGGCACCATGGAGAGCCTGCACGAGGCCGCGGAGTTCGTCCGCGCCGTGGAGCACTCCCAGGACCTTCCCGTGTCCGTGCCCGAGGAGATCGCCTGGGAGAACGGCTGGATCACCACCGAGGGGCTCAGGCAGGCCGCCGAGGCCTACGGCAAGTCGGTCTACGGCCAGCACCTGAAGAAGGTCGCCGCCGGCGAGATCGTCAATAGCCCACGCGAGTACTAGCGCAAGCTTGTTTTCTTTTAGGGGTCACCGTTTATCTGGTGGCCCCTTTCGTTATGATTACGTTGACCATAAAGACAATATGATTGGGAGTGGATGTGTTAAGCGTCTACTTTGGCGATATGCCAGAAGCGATTTACAACACAGCGACATATTTCAAAAACTCTTACCGATCTTCTTGGATTATGGATCCGTATGCGGTCTCGATAATTAAGGATATCGATCGATCGGTCGTTGTCTCCGAAAACGTCATCGAAAGCCCTGTGCTTGGATCCATCTCCCCACTCCAGCTTTCTGGTGGCGTGAAAACGTTGCTGCTTATGAGATTTGATCGTAAGCATATTTTTAACGCTTCGACCTGTGGTGATAACTGTGCCAAGTGGATTCTCGACATGGCGAAAGACCGCAAGCTCGTTGTGAATCTCTATCATGTGATGGACTTTGGTCGCGAGGATTTTAAAATCAAAGTCGTGAACAGCGGTCGAATCGTTCATAACATGGCCGAATTGATTCACGAGTCGATTCCGTATCTGTAGGTGCTGCTTATGAACGGTTCGCATCTCGTTAAGATTTCCCGCCGCAGGGGAACCAAGTACACATTTACCATCAAGCGGAACATCACTATTGTGCGTGGCGATAGTGGCACGGGTAAGACGACACTGTTTGACATGGTCGCAGACTACATGCGAACGGGCGAGCAGTCGGGCGTTTCCTTGCAATGCGATTGTCCCTGTGTCGCCCTGACCGATTATGATTGGCGAAACCAGCTTTCGTCCGTTCATGACTCGATTGTATTTGTCGATGAGGGCTTAAAAGAGATCCATTCTGATGAGTTTGCCCATCATGTGCTGTATTCCTCGAATTATTTCGTGCTGATCTCAAGGGCTGATTTCCCCAATCTTCCGTATAACGTGGATGAGATTTACAAGATTAAGACGAGCGGAAAATACCATTCTTTCGTCCCTGTTTATCAAGATCGCGGGAATCATCGTTATGCTATTTCCCGGTCGGCGCCAAAACAGGACTTTTCTATCCTTCTATGCGAGGACAGTAAGTCTGGTTTCCAGTTCTTTGAACGGCATTTCGCTGACAGTGAGCTTACCTGTACTTCGGCCATGACGAACAGCGCGATTTTGGGCTGGTTGGATCAGCATTTCGACGATCGCGTGTTTGTTGTCGCGGACGGGGCGGCATTTGGGTGCTATGCGGACCGCGTCCTTAAGCTGCAAGACATTCACCGCGATACTGTTACGGTTTGTCTTCCCGAATCATTCGAGTGGCTTCTACTGAGCTCCGGCGTAATTTCAGAGCTAGATGTTAAGACGGTTTTGGAAACCCCAGAAGCCTTTGTAAACAGTGAGAAGTTTAAAAGCTGGGAGGATTTCTTCTATAAGTACTTACGTGAAATAACTGGGGATTCGGTTTTTCACTACGACAAAGACTGCATTTCGGAGGCGTTTTGTACAGGAGGTAATTCTGCGAAGGTTATGGCTCTTATCGCATGCCGAAATGTCCGATAGTTTTGTTGAATAGCGTCGCGGCGTCACTTCCTGCGGCATACTAAAGAAGCTGTACATGCTTCAGATTGGATTTTCATGTCTGAGATTTTCGAACCCAAGAATATCATCGTCACTGGCGGCTGCGGCTTCATCGGCAGCAACTTCGTGCACTGCGTGGTCAACAACCACCCCGAGGTGCACGTCACCGTCCTGGACAAGCTGACCTACGCCGGCAACCCCGAGAACATCGCGGGCCTGCCGTCGGACCGCGTGGAGCTCGTCGTGGGCGACATCTGCGACGCGGAGCTGCTGGACAGGCTGGTGCCGGGCCACGACGCGATCGTGCACTACGCCGCCGAGAGCCACAACGACAACTCCATCGCGGACCCCGAGCCGTTCCTGCGCACCAACGTGGAGGGCACCTTCCGCCTGCGCGAGGCCGTGAGGAAATACGGCATCCGCCACCACCACGTCTCCACCGACGAGGTCTACGGCGACCTGGCGCTCGACGACCCCGCCAAGTTCACCGAGGAGACGCCGTATCACCCGAGCAGCCCGTACTCGAGCACCAAGGCGTCCTCCGACATGCTGGTCCGCGCCTGGACCCGCACCTACGGCCTGCGCACCACGATCTCCAACTGCTCCAACAACTACGGCCCCTACCAGCACGTGGAGAAGTTCATCCCCAGGCAGATCACGAACATCATCGACGGCATCCGCCCCAAGCTCTACGGCCGCGGCGAGAACGTCCGCGACTGGATCCACACCGAGGACCACTCCTCTGCCGTCTGGGACATCCTCACCAAGGGCCGGATGGGGGAGACCTACCTCATCGGCGCAAATGGCGAGAAGAACAACATCACCGTCCTGTGCATGATCCTCGAGGCGATGGGAAAGGACCCCGAGGACTTCGACTGGGTCGCCGATCGCCCCGGCCACGACCGCCGCTACGCCATCGACAGCACGAAGCTCCAGCGCGAGCTCGGCTGGAGGCCGGTGCACACCGACTTCGCCGAGGGGCTCAAGCGGACCATCGACTGGTACGTCGCCAACGAGTCCTGGTGGCGCCCCGCCAAGGAGGCCACCGAGGCCCGCTACCGCGCACAGGGCCAGTAAGACTGCATTCCGGCGAACCGCACCGCGGGGCGCCCGCGCGGGGCCGCAGGGCATGGGGATGACCCTGCGGCCCCGCGCGGGCGCCCCCGGTTATACAACCTCTTCGATAGGAGCTTTTCCCACATGGCAGACATCGCATTCGAGAAGGACCTCTCCGTCGCCGAGACCGGCATCGAGGGCCTGATGGTCGTCGACCTGGCCGTCCACGGCGACTCGCGCGGCTGGTTCAAGGAGAACTGGCAGCGCGCCAAGATGACCGCCCTGGGCATCCCGGACCTCAGGGTCGTCCAGAACAACATCTCCTACAACGACAGCCGCGGCGTCACCCGCGGCATCCACGCGGAGCCCTGGGACAAGTTCATCTCCGTGGCGCGCGGCAGCGTCTTCGGCGCCTGGGTGGACCTGCGCGAGGGCAGCGAGACCTACGGGAAGGTGTTCACCTGCACGCTCGACCCGTCCAAGGCCATCTACGTCCCGCGCGGCGTGGGCAACTCCTTCCAGGCCCTGGAGGACGGCACCGCCTACACCTACCTGGTGGACGCCCACTGGTCCCTCGAGCTCAAGAAGACCTACACCTTCGTGAACCTCGCCGACCCCGAGCTCGCCATCGAGTGGCCGATCCCGCTCGATGAGGCCACTGTCTCCGAGGCCGACCTCAACCACCCGATGCTCAGGGACGTCGTCCCAATGGCGCCCAAGAGGACGCTCGTCACCGGCTGCAACGGCCAGCTGGGCCATGCTGTGCGCAGGCTGGCGGAGGAGCGCGGCGTCGCCAAGGACTTCGACTTCTGCGACATCGACACCTTCGATATGTCAGACCCGGACGCCTACACACAGTACGACTGGTCGCTCTACGGCACCGTGATCAACTGCGGCGCCTACACCGCCGTGGATAGGGCGGAGACCGCCGAGGGCCGCGCGACCGCCTGGAAGGCCAACGCGACCGGCCCCGCCCTCCTCGCCCGCACATGCTCTGATCACGGGATCACCCTCGTCCACGTGTCCAGCGACTACGTCTTCGACGGCACCGCCGAGGTGCATGACGAGGACGAGCCCCTCAGCCCGCTGTCCGTCTACGGCCAGACCAAGGCCGCCGGCGACATCGCCGTGGCCGGGTGCCCGCGCCACTACATCATGCGCTCCAGCTGGGTCATCGGCGAGGGCCGCAACTTCGTCAAGACGATGAAGGGCCTGTCCGACCGCGTCGCCGACCCCGAGGACGGGCTCGAGCAGGTCACGGTCGTTGACGACCAGCTGGGCCGCCTGACCTTCACGCGCGACATGGCCGAGGCCATCTTCCACGTGCTGGGGACGCACGCACCCTACGGCACCTACGACTGCACCGGCTCCGGCGCCGTGAAGTCCTGGGCGGACATCGCCCGCGCCGTCTTCGAGGCCGCCAACGGCAACGGG
>CALBBA010000243.1 GCA_937926755.1 uncultured Collinsella sp. | reverse complement strand
GTAGTCATATAGATAGTCAAGGTAGCATAGACCAGGCCTCGATAGATTCCACCTAACACGAATTCCATCGAACGCGCGTTCGGAGTCGGTGACCTTTAGCTTCTGCGGTCATTCCCTGCGCGGCGTGGTGCTCGTGTTAAAACCGTGGCTTATCGGCTGGTAGAATTGCCGCATCAAGACTGCATGTTGTTTGAGGGGGCGCAATGACTGAGAAAGAGAAGATGGAGCGCGGGGAGTGGCATGATGCCAACTTTGACGAGGAGCTCCTGGCGCAACGCGCAAAGGCGGAGGCGCTCTGCTATGACTTTAATATGGCAAAACCCGGAAGCGACGCGCAGCTTGACGCTTTGAAATCCTTGCTCGATACCGATCTTCCGCAAGGGCTGACGGTCCTTTCGCCTGCCTACTTTGACTACGGGAGCAAGACGAGCTTTGGTGAGGGCTGCTTTGTAAACCATGGCTGCTACTTTATGGACGGCGGCTCTATCACCTTTGGTGGCAACGTGTTTATCGGGCCGTTTTGCGGCTTCTACACCGCTTCGCACCCCCTAAAGGCAAAGGACCGCAACTTGGGTCTCGAGAAGGCTCTGCCTATTGTTGTAGGCGATAACTGCTGGTTTGGCGCGAACGTATCCGTGTTGCAGGGGGTTACCATCGGCAGCGGTTGCGTAATTGCCGCGGGCAGCGTCGTGACGGAAGACCTTCCGGACAACGTGGTGGCGGCAGGCGTTCCCGCGGTCGTCAAGAAGATCATCGAACAATAACGGAGCTATTAAACGATGGGGCACGCATGGTTCCGGCAAATCCGGTTATTGGCGTGCGCGTTGGCCATGCTGATAAGTTCCACTTACTCGGGTCCTTCCGACTCGGTTTTGTCCGAGTAAGATTGAATAGCGAATCGAAATTGTTATGTCCACATGGCGATGGCGGACATGGTTTCCATAATGACAGATATAGTTGACATCTTGTGAAGGATGCAATATATTTCTGTCATGTTGCAACGGATATCTGTCCATTACTACGAAAGGAACTCCATGCCGGGCAAAAAGAACCTACGCATGAAGGCGGCACGCGCGGCGGCTGGCCTTTCGCAAGCTGACTTAGCCCAAGCCGTGGGCGTTACGCGCCAAACCATCGGCCTTATCGAGGCGGGCGGCTACAACCCCACGCTCAATTTGTGCGTGGCAATCTGTAAGGCGCTGCGCGTTACGTTGAACGACTTGTTTTGGGAAGACGAAACCGACGCCGACCCTAATGCTCTTTAGGAGTTCACTATGAAATATGAAGATCTGAAAATCGTGCAAAAGTGGCGTGAATATGCCGGCCCAAAGGATGAACGCCTGGAGGCTGAGAACGCGAAGATCTACAAGATTGGCTTCGTGCTGCTTTCGTTTGGCATGTTGATGATCTTTTTCTACCAGTTTATAGCTCGACAGGTTACGTGGGTTCACAGCGACGCTAGTGAAATGCCGCATGGCTTTGCAACGCCGTTCGAGGCAGCCATGTATTTGTGGCTCGTTCTCGTGATGTTGATTTGCGCAGGACTGCAAACGCGGAAGGGCTATGTCGATACCAATCGTTTTGGGCAAACCGAGCATCTTCCTGTTGGATATTTCCTGCTTGTCAGCGGTCTTAGCGGCGCCGCGTTCGCGCTTGTTATTGCCGCAATGCGCTGTATCGCTGAGGCGCAGATCGTACCGCTCGAAAGCGTCTTTTGGTTGGCGAACCTGGTCACGGGCGTGTTCTGCGGTGCGACGATTTTCGCGGCCACGTTTGCTGTCCTGTGCGCAACGTTTTTCACGGCGAAAAGACGCCGTGCCAAGCTCGAGGCAGAACTCGACTCCTCAGACGACATTTAATGCGCAATGGGCTGGCTCTGGGTATTCAGAACCAGCCCATTTTGATGTTCGATGAGCCGAGTCGGCGCCTCTCACAAAAGTAACTAGGAGCTAGCGAGGCC
>CALBBA010000242.1 GCA_937926755.1 uncultured Collinsella sp. | reverse complement strand
GAGGGTTTGCCCGCCGGGTGCCGGGGCAGGGGTTAAGTTTGCTGCTCTACAGTCCTGCTCACGACGGAGAGCACATTAAGTGCTCTCCTGTTCGTGCGGAACTCGCGACAACCTTAATATGTCTCAGGCCCGCCCCCTCCGCCGCACACCGGGAACGCCACGTTGATGTCTGCTAAACCTTGCTCGCTCAGGCTAATGACTTTGTTGGGGGTCCACTATTTGCTGGAGGGTGAACTTGCATTGGGACGGTTCGCCTTCTGCTTGTGGCTTTGCCTCATCGAAATCGAAGATCATGATGGCGCAGTTGGGGAGTTTTGTTGGGAGCTCGAAGCCCTCTGGGGCTGCGGCCTTGATAAATTGGCGGCTGGCGCTGCCGTGGCTTACTGCTAGAAGGGTTTCGATGCCCTCGGAGCCCATGATATTGGTAAGCGCATCCACCATACGTTCTTGCAGCGCCTGGCTTCCTTCTCCTCCGAAGGGGACCAGGTCCTCGCCCGGATCCCAGACGTCGGTGGGCAGCGCGCCGTGCGGGCCTTCTTCGAAGGAGCCGTAGCAGCGCTCGATAATGCCTTCGCAGGGCTCGGCTGCTGCGTCCGGGCCGAGGAGCTCGCATGCGACGAGCTGAGCTGTGTCCATGGCTCGGCCTAAGGGCGAAGAGACCACTTTGTCGGGGACGACGCCGTGGCCCTTAAGCCATGCGGCTGCCATCCCGGCTTGCTGACGGCCCAGATCGGTCAGCGGCGAATCGCAGCGGCCCTGGACCAGCTTTTTGACGTTGAACTCCGTCTGGCCGTGGCGGAGTAGATACAGCTTCTTCATGCTCTCCCCTTCTGCATAACCTGCTTTGCCGGCACAGCCTTACTCGTGGGTATGCCCTACGTAGTCTTCGTCGATCGTAATCTTGGCAATCGACTTGGGATATTCCGATTCGACCCGTTGTGCCAGCGCATGCTTTACGTCTTCGGCACTCATCTGCAGATCCGAGGGACGCACGCAGTCAAAGATCACGTTGGTGTGCGTAGGACCCGGCACACAGCGTAGGTCATGAATCGAGAGGCGGCTATCGATCTGTTGGGCCATGGCGTGAATGCGCAAGCGCATGCTCGCCAGCTTGGGGTCATCGGTCACGATGGGATCGTAGTGAAGCGTAACGATCATGCCGTCTTCGTCCCTAAACGACTGCTCGATGTTATCGAGCGTGTCGTGACTTTCCAACGGGCTGTCCTCGGCCGCCATCTCGGCATGCGCACTTGCAAACTTCCTACCCGGGCCGTAGTCGTGAACCATCAAATCGTGAACGCCCAAAACGCCGGGATAGCTCATGATCTTGTCTCGAATGTGCTTGACCAGCTTAGGATCGGGCGACTGGCCCAAAAGCGGGCTCACCGTATCCTGGATGAGCTCAAAACCGCTCCAGCCGATATAGGCGCCAACGGCAAGGCCGACCCATGCGTCAAGATTGATGTGCGTCACCTGCGAAACAATTGCGCACGCCAGCACGGCGCCCGTAGCAAGGACATCGTTCTTGGAATCCTGGGCGGTCGCATGCAGCGTCTCGGACTCAATGCGATCGCCGAGTTTTTGGTTGAGGGCCGCCATCCAAAGCTTTACGACCATCGAAAGCGCAAGGACTGCCACCAGGGCAAGCGAGAACTCGACAGGTTCGGGGTGGATGACGCGCTCAACTGAGGACTTCACCAGCTCAACGCCAATCAGCAGCACGAGCGCCGCCACGACCAGACCCGAGAGATACTCGTAGCGACCGTGGCCGTAAGGATGCTCGGGGTCGGCCGGCTTGCTCGCCAGCTTAAAGCCCAGCACACTCACGATGTTCGAGCTGGCATCGGATAGGTTGTTCATGGCATCCGCCACAATCGAAACCGATCCCGAAACCACACCAATTGCGCCCTTCGCAGCACAAAGCGCGACATTGGCGACAATACACACCATGCCCGCTAACGTGCCCACACGCGCACGATCGCCCTGCGCACGCTTAACAATCCACTCGACCATCTACATCCGCCCCCACGGTACTACCTATATATCTATTGCTCAAACGGATTGTAGTGTAGCCACTTTGTCCCCCAGATACAAAAAGGCCGCAACCCACACGGGCCACGGCCTTGGAATGTGGCAAAGGAATCGTCCTTGTGCCGCACAGGTTTACGCGCTTACTTCGGCCGCGCTCTTAGAGGTTTCGGGCAAATCGGCTCCATCCCCCGCCGCCTGCCCCTTCGCCGGCACCACGCCAAAGCAGTAGCTCAGCGCCGCAGACACCGCAAATGCCACACCGCCGGCAGCGCAGCACCACAGCAGGTTCGAGATGCCGCCCGTGGCAAAGCCAATGACCATAAGGACATTCGTCATGCCGATGGTATAGGCCGTAACGTGGCCCACGGCCGCAACAAGGCCTCCGACGGCGCCGCCAATGGCCATGCATGTCAGACACCTGCCATATTTAAAGCCGCAGCCGTACAGCGCCGGCTCGCTTACGCCGCCAAGCACGCCCGAGATCGAATAGCCCAGCATGAGGGCCTTCTCGTCCTTATCCGCAACGCGAAGCGACGCACCAAAGGGCATGCCCCAAACGGCAAACGTTGCCATCGTCGCGGCGATCAGGATGCACGAATCCGTTCCCACACTCATAAACTGCGCATAGGCGAGCGATAGGACAACGTTGCTGACGCCCGCGATCTTTAGGAACTCCCAGCCCGCGGCAAGCCCCATGAGCGTGAGCAGCGACACGATGCCACCGGAATTGCCAAGCATAAACATAAGCTGGCCCAACAGCATGCCCAAATAGCTGCCCGCCGGCGCCGTAATACACAGCGAAACCGGAACCATGACGAGCATGGTTGCAAACGGAACGAACGAAAACGCCACGGCCTTAGGGATAACGCGCTGAAAGAAACACTCCACTCGCCATAGCACGGGCACCGAGATGAGAACCGGGATAACAGTCGTCGTGTAATCGTTGACCGGCGCGGGAAGCAGACCATACACGGAAGTCATCGATGCCCCCGTCGTCGATGCGGCATCGACGAGCTTAAGCAGATCGGGCGCAATCAATACGCCGCCCAGCATCATGCCCAGCTGCTCCGAGCAACCGAGCTGGCGGGCGGCCGCCCAACCAAGATAAACGGGCAAAAAGTAGTAGCCGGCGTTATAGAGCCAACTGTAGAACAGGCGATAGATTTCGGAATCGGCAGACCACAGGCCCAGCATGCCTTCGCCCATAATGACGGCGACGGTGCGGAACAACGCCGCGCAGACAATAAACGGCAGCGCCGACATCATGCTTTTGGACAGATAGTCCACCACGGCCATGGCGTTTGATGAAACCGTCGTTGTAAACGAGGTGTTAGAAACTTGTGGCATGGAACGCCTTTCCCAATGTGACATGTAGGCTGTCCCTTTATCACATCGTGCGGTACTGACCGATTGCGCGGTACTTTTCGTAGCGGAGGTTTGTGAGGGTCGCGTCGTCGAGCCGCCCAAGCGTATCGAAGGCATCAAATGCCGAGGACATGACGGCGCCGGCGATCTCCTCATGCGACAGGCCCCTATCGTCGACAATGCCGTCGATGATGCCGAGCGCCAACAGATCGGGGGCCGTGAGCTTAAGCGCCTCGGCGGCCCCATCCGCGCGCTCGGTATCCTTCCACAGAATCGACGCACAGGCCTCGGGGCTCACGACCGAATAGGCCGAGCTCGAGAGCATCAGGATGCGGTCGGCCACGGACAGCGCCAGCGCGCCACCAGAGCCACCCTCGCCTGTCACAACCGAGACAATCGGCGTCTTAAGGCCGCTCATCTCCATGAGATTCTGGGCAATCGCCTCGCCCTGGCCGCGCTCCTCGGCACCGATGCCGCAAAACGCGCCCGAAGTATCGACCAGGCACAGAACCGGTCGACCAAACTTTTCGGCCTGGCGCATAAGGCGACGCGCTTTGCGGTAGCCCTCGGGATGCGCCATGCCAAAGTTGCGGCGCATACGCTCTTTGGTCGTGGTACCGCGCTCGATGGCGATGACCGTTACGGGGCATCCGTCTTTCCAGCCAATGCCAGCCACCACAGCGGCGTCGTCGCCAAAGTAACGGTCGCCATGCAGCTCCACAAATCCATCCAGGCCCAGCGAGATCATCTCGCCTGCCGTGGCGCGATCTGCCGAGCGGGTCTGTTTGACAATCTCGAGCGCGGTTTTTGGTGCCGCCGAGCGCTTAAACAAATGTCCCAGCTTTTTGCCGCGGCGACCCGTATGCACAATTTCGTGCGGTGCCCCCAGGCCGGGCGCGTGCCCTTCGTGCAGCGCCAGCAGCTCGCCTACCGTGAGCGCAATCTCGCCACGCGGAACAACGGCATCGCAAAAGCCGTGCTCCAGCAAAAACTCGGAGCGCTGGAATCCCTTGGGCAGGCGCTTGTGCATGTTCTGCTCGATCACGCGCGGGCCGGCAAATGCCGTCAGGGCATCGGGCTCGGCCAAGATGATGTCGCCTTCCATGGCAAAGCTCGCGGTTACGCCTCCGGTCGTGGGGTCGGTGAGCACCGTGATATACAGGCCGACCGCCTCGCTGTGGCGCCTAACCGCCGCAGAGATTTTGGCCATCTGCATAAGCGAGGTCACGCCCTCTTGCATGCGCGCGCCGCCCGAAACGGTAAAGCCGACAACTGGCAATCCCAGCTCGGTCGCATGCTCAAATGTGCGACAGATCTTCTCGCCCACCACGGAACCCATCGAGCCCATCATAAAGTTGGCATCCATAAAGAAGAGCGCCGTGTCGCAACCGCAGATTTTGCCCTTGCCGCACACAACGGCATCGCGCTCGCCCGAACGCTCGCTCACGCTCTTGAGCTTATCGGCATAGCCGGGAAACGAGAGGAAGTCCTCCGACGCCAGATTGGCATCCCATTCCTCAAACGTGCCCTCGTCGACCGTCATGCGCATGCGCGCGCGACCGCTCACGCGAAAGTGTTTGCCGCAACGAGGGCAGACCTCGAGGTTGTCGTGTAGGCGTGCCTCATCGATCACGCGGCGGCACTCCGGGCACTTGATAAACACGTGGCGCGCGGGAAACTCGGCGCACGACTCGGTTATCGGCCCCTCAAGTACATTGACCGTCTTCGCTTTTCTATTCATCAGCATAGAGATGCCCCATCAGATCGGTGTGATACATGCCCGACAAGAACTCGTCGTTTGCCAGCACGTCGAGCTGAAGCTCGCTATTTTCGCTCACGCCCTCAATCACGAGCTCGCCCAGGGCCGAGCGCATCTTGCGAATGGCGCCGTCACGCGTGGGCGCACACACGATGAGCTTGCCAAGCATGGAGTCGTAGTACGGCGGAACTTTAGCACCGGTAAACATGGCGGAATCCCAGCGCACGCGCGGACCACCCGGCACACGCAACGCGGTGACCGTTCCGCATGACGGCAGAAAGTCCGGCGTTTCGGCATTGATGCGGCACTCCATGGCGTGGTTGCGGACCGGCATGTCCTCCTGCTCAAAGGGCAGAGGCTGGCCGGCTGCCACGCGCAGCTGCCACTTGACCAAATCGGTATCGGTCACAAACTCCGTAACCGGGTGCTCCACCTGCAAGCGCGTGTTCATTTCCATAAAGTAGAAATTGCCGTCGTCCGAGTACAAAAACTCGATGGTGCCGGCTCCCTCGTAGCCGACGGCACGAGCCAGGTCGCGTGCCGCCTTGTGCATGCGAGCACGAATGTCGTCGTGTCCGTCGAGGCACGGCGCGGGGCTCTCCTCGATTAGCTTTTGGTTGCGCCGCTGCACCGAGCACTCGCGCTCGCCGAGCGAAAACACATGGCCCTGCTTATCGGCCATAATCTGCACCTCAACGTGATGCGCCGGCGCGACGAACTTCTCCATGTAGCACTCGCCGTCGCCAAAAACGGCCTCGCCCTCGGCGCGTGCTTCAATAAAGGCCTTTGCCGCATCTTCCACGCGCTCGACCTTACGAATACCGCGACCGCCGCCGCCCGCACGCGCCTTAATAAGCACGGGGCAGCCAATGCGCTCAGCCTCGGCCGTTGCCTCCTCGGGACTTTTGAGCAAATCGCAGCCCGGCACGATGGGCACGCCCGCCGCGGCAGCCGTTCGACGTGCGGCGTCCTTGTCGCCCATACTGTCGATCACCTCGGCCGAAGGGCCGACAAACGCCAGACCATACTTGTCGCAGTCGCGCACGAAGCTCGCCTTCTCGGAGAAAAAGCCATAGCCGGGATGAATTGCCTTAGCTCCCGACTTTACGGCACAGGTGAGCACGGCATCGTCGTTGAGGTAGCTCTCGGCAAGACGCGGGCCGCCGATGCAATACGCCTCGTCGGCAAGCTGCACGTGTAGCGCGTCCGCATCGGCCGTGGAATAAACGGCGACGGTCTTGATGCCCATATCGCGGCACGCGCGGATAACACGGACCGCGACTTCGCCACGGTTGGCAATGAGCACTTTGTCGAACATGAAGCCTTCCTTAACTTTCGTGCATGAGTGCAAAGGACATATCGGCGCGGCAGCAAACCTCACCGTTGACGCTCGCAGTACCCGTCGCAAAGCGGAACGGCCCGCGCGCACGCGTGATGGAGCACACTAGATCCACCGTGTCGCCCGGGCGCACCGGACGCTTAAAGCGCACCTTGTCCAGACTCGTGTAGAACGGCGTCGCGCCGCGCGCCTCCTCATCGCCCATCAGCAGCACGCAGCAGTTCTGGGCGAGCATCTCGCACTGAATCACGCCGGGGACGACCGGGTTTCCCGGAAAATGCCCCTGCAAAAAGTACTCGTCGCCCGTAATCGTGATCTTGCCGTGGGCCTCGTCGCCCACCAGCTCGGCCTCGTCGAGCAAAAGCATCGGCTCGCGATGCGGTAACAGCTTCTTGAGCTCTTCTTTGTTCATGGATATCACCTATCCGATCCTCATGAGGCAGCTGCCGAACTCCACGAGGTCGCCGTCGGCCACGCAGATCTCGAGCACCTCGCCATCCGCCTCTGCCGTCACCTCGTTGAGAACCTTCATGGCCTCGATGATGCAAAGGGTCTCGCCAGCCTTGACCTTGGAGCCCACGCGCACAAACGGTTCGTCGCCCGGCGCCGGGGCAGCATAGAAAACGCCGACCATGGGAGCGGCCACCTCGGTGCCCTTGGGCTCCGGTGCGGCGGCAGGTGTCTGCGCGGCGGGCTCCGGTGCGGCAGGCG
>CALBBA010000241.1 GCA_937926755.1 uncultured Collinsella sp. | reverse complement strand
GCATAGCGGGTGGTTTCTGATGCGGCGCGCTGCGCGCCCCGCACAGGCTAAAGCCTCTAATCAAAAAGAGCTGGCCGGGCAAAGCTCGACCAGCTCACAAACTTTCCCTCAGCCCTTTTCATCCGCACGGAAGAAAAGCCAGCAAGGATACCGCAGGGCCCGCCCCGGAAGCCCTTTCTCCCGAACGATCCCGCAGCGCGAAGCGCGAGGACCAGTGAGGGAGAAAGGGCGTGGGGCGGGCCCGGACAGGTACGTTACTCCTTCTCGACCGCGCGCATGATCGCCTTGTAGATCTCCATCAGCGGGATGATCAGGAAGGCCAGGCCCAGCGCGGCAAGAACGCCCTTGAGCTCAAGCGTCACAGGGCCAAAGAACATCTCGGCAAGCGTCGGCTGCACGGTCACGATCACCGTCAGCACCAGTGCCAGCGCGGCGGAAGCCCACAGCCACTTGTTCTGCTTCTTCATGGTGAACAGCGACGCACGACGGCTGCGCATATTGAAGCAGTGGAAAATCTCGACCATGTTGAGCGTGATGAACGCCATCATCACGCCTTCCTCGTCGGCATTGCCGGCGATCATATCGGCGATGTGGATGTAGCCCATGTCAAAGTACACGCCCACAAAGAAGCTCGCCAGCACCAGCGCGGTGATGATTAGGCCCTGGACCACGCAGTCCAGACCCATATGTCCGGCAAAGACACCGTCCTTGGCGTTGCGCGGCTTGCGCTTCATGATGTCACCCTCGGCATCCTCCATACCCAGCGCGAGCGCGGGGAAGCAGTCGGTGACCAGGTTCACCCACAGCAGCTGCACCGGCTGGAAGATGGTAAAGCCAATGAGCGTGGCGATAAACACCGAGAACACCTCAGCAAGGTTGGCCGAAAGCAGGAACTGGATGACCTTGCGGATGTTGTCGTAGATGCGACGGCCCTCTTCGCAGGCACCGATGATGGTGGCGAAGTTGTCGTCGGCAAGCACCATGTCGGCAACGTTCTTGGTGACGTCGGTGCCGGTGATGCCCATACCGACGCCGATGTCGGCGCGCTTGATGGACGGGGCGTCGTTGACGCCGTCGCCGGTCATGGCGACGATCTGGTCGCGCGACTTCCAGGCCTCGACGATGCGTGTCTTGTGCTCGGGCTGGACGCGGGCGTACACGCCGTAGTCCTCGATGTGCGCGTCGAGTTCCTCGTCGCTCATGCGATCGAGATCGGCACCGGTGATGGCATGGCTGCGATCGGTGACGATGCCCAGCTGCTTGGCGATGGCCACGGCGGTGTCGATGTGGTCGCCCGTGATCATGACGGTGCGGATACCGGCGTCATGCGCCTCGCGGATGGCGTCGGCGACCTCGGGGCGAACCGGGTCAATCATGCCAGACAGGCCGCAGAAGACCAGGTCATGCTCGAGCGCGGCGGGACTGCAGTCGGCCGGGACCTCGGTGTAGGTGCGGCTTGCCAGCGCCAGCACGCGCAGGGCCTCGTCGGCCATGGCCTTGTTGGCGGCCACGAGCTCGGCACGACGCTCCTCGGTCAGCGGAACGACCTTATCGCCCTCGTAGATGTGGGTGCACAGGCCGATCACCACGTCGGGCGCGCCCTTGGTGTACTGCTCATACTCGCCGTCCAGGGTCTCGACGACCACGGACATCATCTTGCGGCCCGAGTCGAACGGGGCCTCGCCCACGCGCGGGTGCTCGGCAGTCAGGCCAGTGAGGCCCGCCTTGCCGGCGTCGTTGACGAGCGCGCACTCAGTCGGCTCGCCCACGGCCTCGCCCAGCTCCTCGTCCCACTGGGCATCGGAGCACAGAGCCATGCCGGCCAGGAACTTCTCCTTAGGTGCGGCGAGCTCGTGCTTGACGACGGTCATCTTGTTCTGGGTAAGGGTACCGGTCTTGTCTGAGCAGATGGTCTGCGTGCAGCCAAGGGTCTCGACGGCAGAGAGCTTGCGGATGATTGCCTGGCGCTTGGCCATCTTGGTCACGCCAAGCGACAGCACGATGGTCACGACGGCGACCAGGCCCTCGGGGATGGCAGCGACGGCGAGCGAGACGGCAACCATAAAGGTATCGAGCAGGGCGGTCGGGTCGGTAAGAACGTTGCCCACGCCGTGGCGGATGATATCAACGCCAAAGATGACGACGCAGATGACGATAACCATGATGGTGAGGATGCGGCTGAGCTCGGCAAGCTTCACCTGCAGCGGCGTGAGCTCTTCCTTGGCCTCGGCCAGGGCGCCGGCGATCTTGCCCATCTCGGTGTTCATGCCGGTGCCGACCACGACGGCGCGACCACGGCCGTACACGACGGTGGAGCCCATATAGCACATGTTCTTACGGTCGCCGAGCGGCACGTCATCGGTGCCCGCAGCGAGCTCGATCACGTTGGCGTGCTTCTCTACGGGCACGGACTCGCCGGTGAGCGCGGCCTCTTCGATCTTCATCGTGGCGCTCTCGAGCACGCGGCAGTCGGCCGGGACGGAGTCGCCCGCCTCGAGCATGATCACATCGCCGGGCACGAGCTCGGCGCTCGGCAGGTGCACGAGCTTGCCGTCGCGCAGCACCTTGGACTGCGCCGCGCTCATCTCTTGCAGGGCTTCGAGGGCCTCCTCGCTTTTAGCCTCCTGGACCACGCCCAGCACCGAGTTGACGATAACGACGAACATGATGATGGCGACATCGGCAAAGTCCGCCTCGCCCTTGACCATGCCCGTGAGTGCACTGATGACGGCGGCAACGATCAGCATGATGACCATGGGGTCGGCCATCTGCTCAAAGAAGCGCTTCCACAACGGCGTCTTCTCGGCTTCCTCGAGCTTGTTAGGGCCTGTCTTGGCGAGGCGCGACGACGCCTCGTCGTTGCTCAGGCCGAGGTTCTCATCGACACCTTGGTCGCTGAGTACCTCCGCCGCAGCGGACAGGTATTCCTTTTGCATATAGAGTCCCCTCCTGGGATTCGGGCCACTCAGCAGATTGATGCCCGATCATAATTCCCAGGAGAAGGGCAAGGGCTCATCAAGGCTGCCGTGCTGAGCGGCAGTTGATAGTGGGGCTATGGTACCCCAAAGCGGCGCGTCTAGCCAAAACATTCCAATTGGAAACACGGCTCGAGTGCAACGATGCAGACCGTGTGATGCTCAACATTGATAAAACGCTTTTTCTTCGGCGCATCGTCAAACTGAAATATCGCCCAGATAGCAGCGGTCAGAACGGTTGGTAAAGATTTTTCATATACCGTTTTTACCGCAAAAAAAGAACTTCTAATTCGGCATACGGTCGATTTTTGAGGGTATTCGGTCGTCATTTCGTTATAATCATCTCAGTTTTATTTCTTATGGTTTATCTATCAGCGCAAGACGATGTCAGATGGAGGTCTGAATGTACAAGCGCACCAAGATTGTATGCACCATGGGTCCCGCCTGCGATAGCGACGAGACCATCCGCGAGATGATCAAGGCGGGCATGAACGTCGCCCGTTTTAACTTCTCGCACGGATCCTACGACGAGCACCACGGTCGCATCGAGCGCGTCCGTCGTATTTCCAAGGAGCTCGGTATGCCCGTCGGCATCCTGCTCGACACCAAGGGCCCCGAGGTCCGCACCGGCCTTCTGGTCGACGGCAAGAAGGTTGCCGTCAAGACCGGCGACAAGATCGTCGTTACTGCTCAGCCCACGACCGAGGATTTCCACGGCACCGCTGAGCACATCTCCCTCGACTACCTGGCTCTGCCCTCCGAGGTCGAGAAGGGCTCCCTCATCCTGATCGATGACGGCCTGGTTGCCCTTGAGGTCGAGTCCGTCAGCGGCCAGGACATGACCTGCGTCGTCAAGAATGACGGCCTGATCGGCGAGCGCAAGGGCGTCAACATGCCCAACGTCAACATCTCGCTGCCCGCCATCACCGAGCGCGATCGTCAGGACATCCTCTTTGGCCTGGCCGAGAACATCGACTACATCGCCGCTTCCTTCATCCGTGACGGCGAGTCCGTCCGCGGCATCCGCGAGCTTTGCCGCGAGAACGGCGGCGAGCACGTGACGATCTTCCCGAAGATCGAGTGCGCCCTGGGCGTCGAGAACTTCGACGAGATCCTCGAGGCTTCCGACGGCATCATGGTCGCCCGTGGCGACCTGGGCATCGAGATCAAGCCCGAGCTCGTTCCGCACATCCAGAAGGAGATCATCGCCAAGTGCAACGCGGCCTACAAGCCCGTTATCACCGCTACGCAGATGCTCGACTCCATGCAGCAGAACCCGCGCCCGACGCGCGCCGAGGTTGCCGACGTTGCTAACGCCATCTACGACGGCACCGACGCCGTTATGCTCTCTGGCGAGTCCGCTGCCGGTAAGTACCCGGTCGAGGCCGTTAAGATGCAGGCCAGCATTGCTCTCGAGACCGAGAAGTATCTCCCGGCCCACGCTCCGCTCGAGGTTCCGGCCGACGCTCACGGCACCCGCGTCGTCAACAACGTTGTGGGTATGTCCGCTGTGAACATGGCCACCACCGTTGGCGCCAAGTGCATCACCGTGCCGACGACCACCGGTCGTACCGCCCGCCTGATCTCGCACTTCCGTCCCAACATGCCGATCTGCGCGTTCTCCCGCCACGAGTGGGCCGTCCAGCAGATGATCATGTACTGGGGCGTTATCCCGCACCAAGCCGAGATTACTCAGGGCACCGTCAACGGCACGATCGTCAAGGCGATCGAGACCGCTAAGGAGCTCGGCTACGTCGAGGCCGGCGATCTGACCGTCGCTACCGCCGGCGATCCCCGCATGAGCGTCCAGCTCGAGGATAAGGTCTCCTCGACCAACGTCGCTTACGTCGCTCAGGTGCGCTAAATCGTACTTGCAAGCAGACTTGCATTGCAAAGGGCCCGGAAGGCTTCGCCTTCCGGGCCCTTTTTTAGGACCTACTTCATATGCCGCTTCATCGATTTGTGATCAGTCGCGAACCTTTCCGATGCCGAGCGTACCACCGAAGACGCCCTGCGACGGGAGCTGTTGGTCAATTGGGATGAACTGTTCACCGTCAAGCCGGCCGGCTAGCAGCTAGCGATCAGGGGGACTGCGGAAACGTCAGAAGCGGCAACGCGAGCCGCGAATCCCGCCTCGGTCAGCTCGATGACCTCGGTAAACGTTGCGTCGAAGAATTCCTTGGTCAGCAGGCGGTATGGCGGATGGTCGGGCTCGCCGGGGTTTTCGCGCACAATCTCGTGCATAACGCCGATGGTCTTGAGCACATATTCTTTATGGATAGGATACTGCCCAAAACGCGTCGCCGCGGTAAACAGGCGATCGGTCGCACGCGGGATAGAAACAATGCCGAGCGTCTTGCCAAACCAGTCAAAGTCACCTTGCTTTTTAATGCGGAATTCCTCGCACGGTTTGCCGCCGTGCGCCTCCAGGTACTGATTCACGCGCGTATTCCATACGGTATCGGCCACCAGATGCGACCAGACGCCCAGCGTTAAATCGAGCAGCGACTGCGCCACATCTTCGGACGCAAGCGAGAACTCACAGGCGCCGGGACCGGCAACCGGCTCGGCGTCCTTGTAGCGTTGGGGATAATGCACCCGATTGAGCCGCTCGCGCTCCTCGGCAATCGAGGTCGCGGCAGCCGGCGTACCAACAGGCGCCCCTTTGAGCAGCGGCGCCACATAGGTGTCCCAAAACTCATGCTCGCGCGGCTTAGGAATGGGCTCAGGCTTGGCAAAGTGCGTAATGCGGTACGGGATGGGATCGGCGATGCCAGGGACCATATAGCCCACGAAGATATCCGGAACCACGCAGCCAAACAAAAAGGCATTGCGGTCGCGCACGCTATCGGCAAGCACGCTAGCACGTGCCAGCAAGCGCTCCGTTTGAGCGATATGAATGTTCCAACTTGGCATAGCCACCCCCATAAAACCTGGTTAACTATACCATCACGGCAGAGTCGCACAGGCGGCCATACATACCCTACGCAGCAACTATTCCGCAGCACCGCTTTCGGTTCCATACGACGGCACGGGCGCCTCGACCACATGGTGATATCGATCGATATAGATGGCACGGGCCTCCAGGCGGCGCACCAAATCTTGATGGTGCGTACTCATCAAAACCGTCTTACCGGCAGCAACGTAGGCCAGCAAAAAGTTGACTACGATGTCGCACGAGTCCTCATCGAGCCCGTTGGTGGGCTCATCGAGCACTAGGATATCGGGGTTCATCGACACCACCGCAGCCAGCGCAACGCGCTTCTTTTGCCCGCCCGAAAGCTGATAGGGCGAGGCATCGACCAGATCGACAACCTGGAACAGCTCCATGGCATCGCGGACGCGGCGCTCGAGCTCGTCTGCCGGCAGCCCCATTTGAGCCGGGCCAAACGCGACTTCCTCGCCGACCGTGGCACAAAAGAGTTGCGCATCGGCATTCTGGAACACAAAGCCCACGCGCTGATGGAACCGCTGGGCAACCGCGGAATCCTTGAGATATGCCGCATCGACCGCATGCCCGTCAAACAGATACGTGCCCGCGTCCACAAGTTCAAGGCCGTTGATAAGGCGCATGATCGTCGTCTTGCCGCAGCCGTTGGGACCTAGCAGGGCAACGAGCTCCCCACGGTCCACCTGCAGCGAAACGCCATCGACCACCGTATGGCCCGCATAGGAAAACACCACGTCGCGAAACTCGATGAGCGGCGTTGTCTCGGCGCCAGCAGCACCGCTCGCGCCCATCGCGTCATTCGTATCGTTTGCCAAAACGGCGCCCTTCCCTATTCACATCAACGGATCGACCGCCCGCGCTACAGCACCGCACACAACACAGCGAGCAGAACCACAACGGCCGCGTAAACGGCATCGCACCAGCCAAAGCCGCTCCGCGCGGGAGCCGGATACGCGCCGGCAAAGCCACGGCAGAGCATGGCCTCGTCCATCGCGCGGCTGCATTCCATCGCCTTAATAAAGGTCATGCCCATGATACCCGCAATCGAATCGGTACGCGAAAACCCCTCAGGCGCACGGCCAACGCTGCGCAGCATGACCGATTCGCACAGATCGTGCGCCGTGCGTCCCAGCACCTCGATGTGCTTGAGCGCCATATCAAACGTAAAGATGACCTCGTCGGGCAGATGTAGCGTCTTGAGCGCCGCCGACATGCGGCTCCAGGTAAGCGTCCACGAAACGCCCAGCACGAGCGACACGTTAATGAACGTCTTAAGCGCAATTTTGAGCATGGCGCCCGTAGCGGAAGCGCCCAGCAGCAGGGCAGGCAGCGCCAGAACCACTGCGAGCCCCGCAGCGCCAAGCGCCGGCGCAAAGGTTGCCCGCAGCCCGCGTACGGGGCGCACGGCAACGAGCACCAGCGCGATAGCCGCCATCAACATGAGGTACAACGGGCTCTGCGTCAGACACACGCACAGAACGCAGACGAACATCCCCACCAGGCGCACCGGAGCCGAAACGCAAGAAAGGGCGCGGTCGACCATCGACCCGCCCTCGTGCGCGCCTCCACCCAAGCGAACCCGCTCAAGCAGGCTCGCCAGGTGCAGGACATTCTTTTGCATCACACGATGCCGAGCCCCCACGGGCTCGTATCGCTCCTCGGCCGCAAGCCAGCTAGGCAGCTCGGCTATTGCCATGAGCACCGCTTTCCTTAACCGTCAGCGAGATCAGACGGAATGCGATGGTGAGCACCGCCACGCCAATCACGCCGGACAGGATATACATGGCAGCCTGACCGGCAAAGCCAAGACCCTGCTCCTCGGAATAGGCCTGCAGGTAATCGCCCGTAGGCAGAGCGTCGGCAAAGGTCGGGGTATCAAGGCCGACCGAAGCCTGCAGACTGTCGTCACCAGCCTCCTGAACGGCGGTCGCGGCGCCCTCGGCGTCCCACTCGCCCCATGCGTCACCCGTGGCCAGCAGGCCCAGCGGCGTGGCCGCGACAAGCACGGCGACCAGGATGAGCGTGGGGACCAGGGAAGTCTTCTTGGCAGTACCATCGCCGGCAAGCTGTCCATCGGCGGCTTCGGGGCCGACGATAACGCTCGGCGCCGTCTTCTTGATAAAGCCGTAGATCGCGGCCGTCGCCACGCCCTCGATCACGCCGGCAACCAGCATATGCGGGATCAACATGGCCGGAATAGCCACGGACAGCGGGAAGGGGCAGTACAGAGGGGCGCCCGAAGCGTTGGTGAAGAGCATCGGCTGAATACCAAACTCGATTGCCGCGCACAGGGCCGCCAGGCACAGACCGACCCAACCGCTCACGATGGCAGAAATCGAGGTGCCCCAGCTCTTGTCGTGCAGACGGCTGTTGAGCGCACGAAACACGATAGCAGCGACAAACGGCAACACAAAGGCCATGTTAAAGCAGTTGGCGCCAAACGACAGAACACCGCCGTCGCCAAACAGCAGCGCCTGCAGCGCCAGCGCGACCGAGACAGCGATAGCCGCGGCCTCGGGGCCCAGCAGCAGCGCGATGAGCGCGCCGCCAACGGCGTGACCAGTGGTGCCGCCGGGCAGCGGCACATTAAACATCATGAGCAAAAAGGAGAACGCGGCGCAAATACCCAGGAACGCCATGTGCTCGCGATCGAGCGTGGCGCGCACCTTTTTGATGCAATGGACCCAAACGGGCACCATCGCCACCGCCATGACGGCATCGGTCTGCGGGGACAGGTAGTTGTCTGGAATGTGCATATACGCCTCCCGGTTGCCGGCGCACAGAATTGCAACGCCGCTTGAATCACCTTGCCAGTGTTACGTATTGCCAGATTCGTAACACGCCGCGGGCTATCATAGCAAAACGGCGCGCTGCCGACAAAGCAGCACGCCGTTATGTAATGCGTGTGTCATATATGCAGGCTCAGCGATGCCTTTTCCGAACACCGCGGTCACGCAGAGCCCACAGCAACCGCCATCAGGCCCTACGCTCCCAGCGCAAGTCCTAGCCGCGAACCTCGCCGTTCACGCCCTTGCACACCTTGGTGACGATCTTCTGGTGCGCCTTCTCGACCTCTTCGCTGGTGAGTGTGTGGTCGTCGGAGCGATACGTAAGCGCAAAGGCCATGGACTTCTTGCCCGCACCGATACGGATGGGATCGCGGTAGACATCGAACAGGCGCACGCCCTCGAGCAGCTTGCCGCCGGCACTCGTAATACGACGCTCAAGATCCTCGCAGGTCACAGTGTTGTCGACTACGATAGCAAGGTCGTGCTCAACGGCCGGGTACTGCGAGAACTCACGGTAGTTCTCCTGGTTGCGGGCGCCCTTGATCAGCTTGTCCAGATCGAGCTCAAAGGCAACGACGACCTCATCGATGCCCATCGCCTCGCGCGCCTCGGGGTGAATCTCGCCGACCCAGCCCAGCACGGTGCCGCCGGACAGGACCTCGGCGGCGCGACCCGGCTGCAGGAAGGCATAGCCCTCGCCCTCGACGGGACGGAAGCGAACCTTCTCGATGCGCAGCTGGGCGAGCAGCTCCTCGACGATGCCCTTGCCAAAGAAGAAACGCAGCTTACGGTACTTCATGCTCCAAGACTGCTCGCTCCACTGGCCCGAGAGCACACCCGCCACGGACTTGGTCTCCTTGGGTAGGCTGGCGTTCTCGCGGCCGTGGAACAGGCTGCCGACCTCGTACAGGTGCACGTTGGGCGTGCCGTGGGCCTCGTTATAGGCCACAGACTGCAGCAGGCCCGGCAGCAGCGAGCGGCGCATCTCGGTCTGCTCGGCCACCAGCGGGTTCATGAGCACCACGGGGCAGCCGCGGCCCTCGGTGGACATGCCGATCTTCTCCAGGTCGCCCGGGGCGGCAAAGCCAAAGGTCGTGGTCTCGTTGAGGCCACAGGCGCGCAGGATCTCGCCGACCTTGCGGGTAAGCTTCTGCTCGCGCGTCAGACCGCCGATGTGGTTCTTGGCAGCCGGGATGGTCGCCGTGACGCGACCCATGCCCCACAGGCGCAGGACCTCCTCGATCAGGTCAATCTCGCGCGGCAGGTCGGGACGGAAGCTCGGCGGGGTGACCATAAAGTCCTCGCCGTCGCGCTCGACGGTGCAGCCCAGGCGGGTGAGCGAGCGCTCGATAAAATCAGGCTCGATGTCGGCACCGCAGATGGCGTGCACGCGGGCCAGGCGCAGCTTGATGCTGTCGATGGTCTTGGGCGCGGGGAATACGTCAATGTAGCCGGGAGCGACCTCGCCGCCGGCGATCTCCTCGATAAGCGCGCACGTGACGTTGGCGACGTCCACGCAGCCGGTCTCGTCGACCTGACGTTCAAAGCGAATGGAAGCGTCGGAGATCAGCGACAGGTCGCGGCTGGTGTGCGAGGTGCGACCGGCGTTGAAGCAGGCGCTCTCGACCATCACGTCGACGGTGTCGTCCTCGATCTCGGAATCCATGCCGCCCATGACGCCGGCCAGTGCCACGGGGCGCTCGCCGTCGGTGATCAGACCCATGCCGGCGTCGAGCACGCGCTCCTCGCCGTCGAGGGTCGTGAACTTCTCGTCCTGCTGGGCGGCGCGGACCACCACGCGGCGACGGCCATCGCGCTCGGCAAAGGTGTCCAGGTCAAAGGCGTGCAGCGGCTGACCGGTGAGCATCATCACGTAGTTGGTGATGTCGACGATGTTGTTGTGCGGGCGCACACCCAGAGCGTTAAGGCGCTTGACCATCCAGTCGGGCGACGGACCGACCTTCACGTTGCGCACGATGCGGGCAACGTAGCGGTCGCACAGGCCCTCGTCGGCGATCTCGACGGAAAGCTCGTCGTCGGTCGCGCGGCCGGACTCGGCCTTGATGGCGGGCAGCTCAACGTGGAAATCGCGGTCGAAGATAGCGCCGGTCTCGCGGGCCATGCCGATCATGGACAGGCAGTCGGGACGGTTGGGCGTGATCTCGCAGTCGAGCACGGTGTCGCTCGAGCCCACGTACTCGGCAAACGGCATGCCGCAGGGCGTGTCCTCGGGCAGGATCATGATGCCGGAGTGGTCGCCGCCCAGGCCGAGCTCGCGCGCGGAGCAGTTCATGCCCATAGACACGACGCCGCGAAGCTTGCTCTTCTTGATCTTGACGTCGCCGGGCAGGACAGCGCCGATCATGGCCGTGACAATGTGGTCGCCGGCCTCGAAGTTCTGCGCGCCGCAGACGATTTGCAGTGGAGCGGGATTGCCGTCGGCGTCGAGGTTCTTGTCGCCCACGTCGACCGAGCACACATACATGTGGTCGCTATCGGGGTGAGGGGTCTTGGTGAGCACCTTGGCGGTCACCACGTGGTCGAAGGACTCGCCCACGGTGTCGATCGCCTCGACCTCGGTGCCGGTACGGATATATTCGTCCGAAAGGGTCTTGGGATCCTCCGGAATATCGATCATGGTCTTGAGCCAGTCGTAAGAAACGCGCATGTAGCTCTCCTAGTTCTTAATCTCCGCAAAGGGAGGAATATCAAATGAAGACGTTCGCCTTAGGGTTGTCCAGGTGCCCCAGGTTGGCGTGAAAGAGGAGCGACGCGTACTAAAGGTACGCGAGCGACGGTTTGAACGCCAAGATGAGGTGCCTGGGCAAGCCTAAAATTGGTTGAGGAAGCGCATGTCGCCCGTCATCAACGTGCGCAGGTCGGGCAGGTCGTAGCGCAGGGCCGCGACGCGCTCGGCGCCAATGCCAAAGGCGAAGCCGGTGTACTTCTCGGGGTCGATGCCGCAGTTGATAAGGACGTTGGGATCAACCATGCCGCAGCCCAGGATCTCGATCCAGCCGCTGTGCTTGCAGAAGTTGCAGCCCTTGCCGCCGCACACGTGGCAGCTCACGTCCACCTCGCAGCTGGGCTCAGTGAAGGGGAAGAAGTGCGGGCGGTAACGCGTCTTGCGGTCCTCGCCAAACATGCACTTAACAAAGTAGTCGAGCGTACCCTTAAGGTCGCCAAAGGTGATGCCCTCGTCGACGACCAGGCCCTCGATCTGGTTGAACTGCGGCAGGTGGCAGGCGTCGGCCGTGTCGGGACGATAGACGGTGCCCGGGCAGATCATGTAGATGGGCGGCTTCTGCGACTCCATAGTGTGGATCTGCACGCCCGAGGTCTGGGTGCGCAGCAGCACGTCGGACTCACCGTGGGCGTGAGCCTCGGGGTGCGCGACACTGCCGGGGTTGTTATCGACCACGTAGAAGGTATCGCGGGCCGAGCGGCTCGGGTGATCCATGGGGGCGTTGAGCGCGGTGAAGTTGTAGTAGGAGGTGTCGACCATGGGGCCGGACTCGACGGTGTAGCCGATGCCGCAGAAGATGTCCTCGGCCTCCTCGATAATCTGCTTGATCAGGTGCTGGTGACCGATCTGCGGACGGATGCCCGGCAGCGTGATATCGACGGCCTCGTGCTCAAGCGCATGCTTGAGGGCGGCGGCCTTCATCTCGGTCGTGCGCTCGTCGAGCATGCCCTCGATCAGCTGGCGCATCTCGTTGGCGCGTTTGCCCATCATGGGACGATCCTCGGGGGCGAGCTTGCCCATCATGCGCATCAGGCCGGTAATACGACCCTTGCGGCCGAGCAGTTCAATGCGTGCGGCCTCGAGCTTGGCTGCGTCATCGGCGCCGGCGACGAGCTCCTTGGCCTCTTCCTCGAGTTTGACCAGATCATCAATCAGACTCATGTCTTCCCTTTCGTCTCTCGCGCATCCATTCGCCGCGGCGGCTGGAGCCACACGGTGCTGCGGGTGCGCGGCCCGGTTCGGCAACAAAAAACCGTCCTCGGGCATGTGCATTGCCCAAGGACGGTTGAATTCCGCGGTACCACCTTGTTTGACCCGGCGGATGTCTGGCCCGCCGTGCCCACTCTGCGCCCCTTGTCGCGAGGCTCACGGCTTCCCTACTGGGGCTTCGCCGCCGCTGGCCGCGCGCCCGTTGAGGTCGCTGCTCGGGAGTGAACGCTTGGCCCTTGCCACCGCAGGAAGGCTTGCAGCCTATGACCTTCCCTCTCTTGCCGGCGACGCGGCGGGCAAAACCCTCTCCGTCAACGCATTGGGCTATAGGATAACACATTCTGCGCGCGCATCGCCGCGTTCCGTTTTGTTCGCGCTGGGTACAAGGCAGGTAGCTGTGCAAACTGGCCGTGCCGCCGCGTGCGACGGGCGGCCTGCGAGATTAAGGATACGGTATGGGAAAGAAACTCGATAAGAAGGCCAAGGCCGCCGTGGCAAAGGCTGCCAAGGGCGTCAAGGCTGCTAAAGTCGACAAGGCCGTCAAAAAGTTCCGCAAACTCGAGGGCAAGCTGTGGACCCGCGAGTACCTGCTCAAGATTGCCGAGTTTGACGGCGCGACCATTGCTCCCGCCAACGGCGCAGCAGCGCGTGCCGACGCCATGGGCACCCTTGCCGGCGAGCATCACAAGCTGTTGACCAGCGAGAAGTCCGTTGAACTCGTACGCTCGTTAGCGCGCGAGACAGTCGCGGGCGGACATGTAGACGACCCCCAGCTGCTCGACGAGATCCGCGTGCTCGGCCGCGACCAGCGCGAGGCCAGCGTCATTCCCACCGAGGAGGCCGAGGCCTGGACCAGGCTCACCTGCGAGGCCGACGCCGTGTGGCACAAGGCCAAGACGGCCAACGACTGGGCGAGCTTTGAGCCCTATGTGGATAGAATCGTCGGCCAGCTCAAGCATCAGGCCGAGCTCATGGACCCCAAACGCGATCCATACGACGTATGGCTCGACCAGTACGAGCGCGGCCTTTCCGCCAAGAGCTTCGATGCGTTTTGCGATGAGGTCAAGGCGACGGTCGTGCCGCTCGTGCACGCCATCGGCGAGCGCGGCCAGCAGCCGGCTGCCGACTTTTTGCACGCCCGCGTGCCCGAGGCCGCCCAGCGTGCCATGAGCTTCGACCTGATGAAGCTCGTCGGCCTTAACCTGGACGACACCACGCTCGCCTTTACCGAGCACCCGTTTAGCGAGGGCTTTGCCGTGGGTGACGCGCGCATCGCCACGCACATCTACGAGGACGACTGCATCTCCAACGTCTACAGCATCATCCACGAGGCCGGTCACGCCATGTACGAGCTGGGCGTGAACCCCGCCTATGCGCGCACGTGCTTGGAGGGCGGCACCTCCATGGGCATCCACGAGAGCCAGAGCCGCTTCTTTGAGAACACCGTGGGTCGCAGCCGCGCCTTTATGGGACCGCTGCTCGAGGTGCTGCGCCGCCACGCGCCCGAGGTCTACGGCGACGTCGACGAGGACACGCTCTACCACGCCGTGAACATCGCGCAGCCTTCGCTGATCCGCACCGAGGCCGACGAGCTCACCTATCCGCTGCACGTTATGGTGCGCTACCAGATCGAGCGCATGCTGTTTGCCGGCGAGGCCACGGCCAAGGACATCCCCGCGCTTTGGAACCGCTTCATGGATGAGTACCTGGGCATTCCCGTTCCCGACGACACGCACGGCTGCCTACAGGATACGCATTGGAGCGGCGGTTCGTTTGGCTACTTCCCCACGTATGCGCTGGGTAGCGCCTACGATGCCATGTTTGTGCCGGCCATGTGCCGCGACGGTGTCGACCTTAACGGCGCCTGTGCGAGCGGCGACCTGGCGCCCGTCCGTGCCTGGCTTGGCGAGCGCATTTGGCAGTGGGGCCGCGCCAAGGACGCGCCGGAACTCATCAAGGGCGCCTGCGGCATGGCCTTTGATGCCCGCTACTACTGCAGCTACCTGCAGGACAAGTTCACCACGCTCTACGAGCTGTAAGGCATAACCGACACGCCAACGCAAAGGGGACGCCGCGGAACCAATCCGCAGCGTCCCCTTTTTTCACCCAATAACTAGGTACCCAATGACTAGTTCGTTGACGCTAATGTCTTGGCAACGTCAGCGAAAACGGCCCCAAGCGAGCAAGGTGACGTGAAATGAAAGGGCGCTGACCTTCTGGTCGCGCCCTTGAAATTGAACGTCAGATTGCCGCTTGGGGCCGTTTGCAGCGTCGAGCAGTTACGCGGTTTGGTAAAACCGCGTAACTATAAAGCCTCGAGCGCGTTGGCGATGCGCTTCATGGCGGCGTCGGCGGCGGCTTGGTCGGGGGCTTCGGCCAGCACGCGGATAACCGACTCGGTTCCGCTCTTGCGCACGAGCACGCGGCCCTCGCCTGCCAGCGCAGCCTCGGCCTCGGCGATGGCGTTCTGCACGCCCATGTTCTCGAGCGCGGCGTCCTTGTCCGCCACGCGCACGGCAACCTGCGCCTGCGGCAGCAGCTTGCACGGAGCCGTGAGCTGCGAGAGCGTCTCGCGCTCGGCACGAATCACTTCCATCACGCGCAGCGAAGTCATAATGCCGTCGCCCGTGCGCTCGATATCGCCAAAGATCGTATGGCCCGTCTGCTCGCCGCCCAAGCTGTAACCGCCCTCGCGCATCTTGGCATACACGTGACGGTCGCCCACGCCGCTGGTCACGGCGCTCAGACCGGCAAGCTCCAGCGACTTGACCAGGCCAAAGTTGCTGGCAATCGTCGGCACCACGGTACCGCCCGAAAGGCGACCGTGCTTGTTCAGATACACGCCGCACACGTACAGGATCTGGTCGCCGTCTACCACGCGACCGCGCTCATCCACGGCCAGGCAGCGGTCGGCATCGCCATCGTAGGCAAAACCCACGTCCAGGCCCTGCTCCACCACATGGCGCTGCAGGCGCTCCATATGCGTGGAGCCGCAGTCGACGTTGATGTTAAAGCCATCGGGCGCGGCGTTGATCACGCGCACGTCGGCACCGAGCGCGTCAAACACCGGCTTGGCCACCGAGGAAGCCGAGCCGTTGGCGCAGTCGATACCGATCTTGACGCCCTGCAGCGAAAAGTTCGCACTTGCAATGAGCGAAGCAATGTAGCGGTTGCGGCCCTGCATGTAATCCACCGTGGCGCCGATGTGGTTGCCCGTGGCCAGCGGAACTTCGCTCTTGCCATCGATGTAGTCCTCGATGAGCTCCAGTACGTCCTCGTCCATCTTAAAACCGTCGCTGTTGACGAGCTTAATGCCGTTATCGCAAAACGGGTTGTGGCTCGCGCTGATCATGATGCCGCAATCGAAGCAGCCCTCCACGGTCTGATGCGCCACGCCCGGCGTCGGGATCACGTGCAGCATATAGGCGTCCGCACCGCTCGCGACCAGGCCGCCGGCCAGGGCCGCCTCGAACATATAACTCGAGCGACGTGTGTCCTTGCCCACGATGACGCGCGCCTTGCGCTCGCGGTTGGCGCCGTAATACCAGCCCACAAAACGGCCAATCTTATAAGCGTGCTCTACCGTCAGCCCAACGTTGGCCTCACCGCGAAAGCCGTCGGTGCCAAAGTACTTCATGCGCTCTCCTTACAAAATAGGGGCGGACAGATTGCCTGTCCGCCCCAAAATGGTACTCGATTATCTGCGCTACCAGAAAAACCCTACGCCGACGCGCTGTCGCGAGCCGCCTGGCATGTAGGAGTCTGACGCAGCGTAAGCGGCTTGTCCCCCGCCTCGGCCGACGTGGTCAGCGTATACGTGATCGTCGTCGTCTCGCCAGCATGCAGGTCAACGGTGCCCGAATAGCAGGGAACTCCGTGCCAAGTGGCAGCGAACAGTCCAAACTGAGTCCCCTCGACGTTTAGATCGGTAATGCTGCCGCCTGTCGGCGCAAACAGTGATACATACAAGCGCTCATCGTCACGCGAGGTCCCAGGCGCACTGGCCGCTACGTAGTCGGGCAGCTTACCTGCCTCCTCCTGCGTCATGATGTTCGTCAGGGTAACGGTGATGCGATACGAGCAAGCGCCGTCGCCGTTCTTCACGCCCTGACCAATCTGCGTATCGGCGTTCAGATACCAGTCGAGCTTGGAGAAGCTCAGGTTGTTAAAGTAGACACCAGCAACGGGATCTTCACTCGGGTCATCCGGATCGGGCAGTGAGGCGTCGATGTTCATCTCCTTGATAGCGTTCTGCTCGTCATCGTTTTTCATCCACGCGATCAGGCGGCCCTCTTCGGCACCGCGCTCAACGGCGCTGACAAGGTTCGCAACATCGACGTCGCCGATACCGCCAAGGATCTTGTCGAAGGCAGCGCTGGCGACGGATGCAAAGATGCCGTCCGACTCCTCGACCGGATAGTTCCAGTACACATCATGCATAAGCACCTTCGCCGCGTTAGTGCCGTCAACGACTGTACCGTCGGGCAGTGAAACATTACCCACGAGGCCCAACAGATACTGCAGGAATACCGGATCGATACCAATGACGCCATCGACGTCCTGACCATATTCAGACTTCCACAGCGCGGCGACACGCTGCGAATTACGGGGCCAGTCGGGCGAATAGGTGTTGCCCGAGATGTATAGGTTGCTGTGGTCACCAAACAGCGTCTCATCTTCTTCGTCGACGCTCTCAACCGCCTCGTCTTTGCTGCGCGCAATGCAGGGAACAAACTCGCCAATCGACATCTGGCCGTCGGTGACCGAAATCAGGCCCTGCGAACCGCCAAAGCCGCCGCAAGCACGAATCTCGACGTTGTTCATGGCGTACACAAGGTAGTTGCGCGTCTGGCCGTTGGCGCCGAGCATCTGGGGAAGGACGGGGGCGACCTTCTCCGCCGCGTCAACCGCGCCGTTGAGGGTGGCAAAGCCGTCCTTGGCCTTATCGACCAGCTCGGTCACCTGGGAAATATGAGTATCGCCAATGCCCTGGATCTTCTCGTTGGCGCTCTTGAACACCTTCGAGCTGCTGGAAAGCGAATCGGCGACCGCCTGTAGCGCGGACACGTTAATCATGCCGTCCTGGAACAGCTTGCCGGGCGTGGCCTGCGAGAGGTTATCGGCCATGGGAACCAGCGCGTTGCTCGAGACATCGGACAGGGCATCAATCATGGCGCGGGCTGCGTTGATGTCGCTGCCATACACCGGGATAAACGAAGCCGCCGTCCACAGCGGGCTCGAGGTCTCCGCCTTCATGCTGTTGCAGAGCTCATCGATCTTCTTCGCGTCGTCAGGCAGCGTCGAAAAATCGCCCGACGTGACCTTGTCCTTAAGGCCACCGACGATCTCGACAGCCTCCTTCGCTTCGCTCTTTACGGTCTTTGCCGAGTTAAGCAGCATAAAGCCGCTTGCGCCAAGCGCAACGAGAAGCACCGCGACTACAGCGGCAATAATGGCGCCGGTGTGACGCTTTTTGCGCTCGCCCTTGCGATGACGATGACGGACCAGACCGTCAGAAGTCGAACTCGACGAAGCGTCGCTACCGTAGTTCAAGCCAAAATCGTAATAATCTTCCTTGGAACCCGAGCCCGCAAACTCGGCACCGCTATCATCCAGGCGGGCGAACGTGCCAGTCTCGGAGGCGCCGGTGTAAATCGTGCCAAGGTTACCCGTAAGCCCCGCGCCACCGGCAGAGGGAGTATTGTTGGCGGCCTTGTCGGCATTAACGTTGCCGGCGGCATTCGCGGCGTTGGCAGCACCCGCGTTGTTCGCGGGTACCGAAGGAGCCCCGATCGGCTGCGACGCGGAGGTTGCACCGCCCGCAAAGACATTCCCTCTTGCACGGCCGGTCTTTTTTGCCTTTTGAGACTGCTCGTACAGAGCGGTAAACATCGCCGTCTCGCCCGGGGACACGCGCTTACCGGAACCGCCCTGTCCAGCGCCGCCCGGCGTGCCGGCCTTACCAGCCCCGTTCGGACGCGGCGGAACTGCAGGACGGCCGCTATCGCTGCCCTTAAAGTGATTACCAGCCATAAAGAAATCCTCGCAATTGAGTCGCAATGAAAAAGTCCATAACGTTACTAGTTTATGGCATTTTGGGCATCGACAGCTAAACTCCAGACACGGACGTCAATTGGCGAAAATGCGGCACAACACCTTTTCTGTCTTGGCGGCGGCGCCAGCTACACCGTGAGGAACATCATCACGATGATCATGGCAAAGCCGATAAGGTCGGTCGGCAAAAACACCGTGCCCAGCATAACGGCGCTGGTGATAGTCGCCGAAACCGGCTCCACAGTTCCGATGAGGCTCGCGCGCACCGAGCCGATGTCCTTAACGCCCTGCATATAAAGCATGTAAGCAAAAAACGAGCCGATAACCACGAACACCGCGAGCGCCTCGATGCCGGCAGCGTCGAGCGCCGGCATATGCGCCCAGGGCCGCACGAAGACACATGAAACCACGCCCGCCGTGAGCATTGCCGAGCCCGTGACGATGGGGCTACCGTATTCGGGCAGGATCTTGGCGGGAATCACCGCCCTACACGCCGCGCTGACCGCACACATAAGACCTGCTGCCAGGCCAAGCGGCGAGATATTCAGGCTGGTAGGGTCGCCGCCGGTGGCAATTAAAAAGGTTCCACCCAGAGCCAGGCCAATGCCGATGACTTCGCGAGTACGCGGCATGCGGCGATCGGTCACGCAGGCGTAGCCCATGATGATAACGAGCTGCAGGCACTGGAGCACCGTCGCGGTTCCGGCGTTCGTCAGGCGCACGGCCGAAAGATAGCAAAACTGGTTAAACAGCAGGCCAAAGGCAGTAAAGAGCAGCAGCTGCTTGCGATCGGCGGGGGGGGGGCCGAAAGTAATCAAGCGCCCCCGGGCCCGCCCCACCACCACCCCCCC